>BBRT01000041.1 GCA_001417715.1 Candidatus Symbiothrix dinenymphae | reverse complement strand
TGCCGCAGGATGAATGTCCATCAATTGCAATAACTATCTTTTTCATAACCAATATTTTACAATTTTGTTCTTTCTAAACTTGTTGAGACGCTCAGCATAAATGAGGTCGCCGAGATGTTGTATTGAGCAACCGCGCACGAGATGTTGAACGCTTTGACATGCAGCCCTGCGCCGAGAGAGAAGCCGCCCAATTTGTTGCCTTCCACTATGCTCATGTCGCTGCCGCGCTTGATGTTGTAGCCCAAGCCGAGCCAAAAATTGGTGCTCGGCAGCAGTTCTATGCCTATAATGCCGTTTTTCTTCCATGTGCCGGTCGCCGAAATGCGCACCGGCGCGTGTTCCAATTTGTAACTCAGCCCCAACTGAATGTCCCACGGCAAACCGGCTAATATCTCGTCGTAGGCTTTCACCTGTCGCCCGATATTTTTGCCGACCAAACCTGCAGAGAAGCCTTTCTCTGCATTGCTGTAGCTCAATCCCAAGTCCACTCCCAGCCCAATCGCCGTGTTGTGGGCATAGTCGGAATAAAAAAACTTGCCTGATATGCCGCCGCGGATAGTTTCTGTCAAATTGTGCGCAAAAAATACATTGGCACAGAGGTCTCTCGCCGTCAAATCGCCTAAAATATCGCCGGTTTCGTTTGTTTCAAGCATATCGCCATAACCGACATATTGCACGCCAACGCCCCACGCCCCACCCTTTTCGCCAACGGATTTGGCAAATGTGGCGTTGCCAATGCCAATATCGGCAATGTATGACAAATAGCTGACACTCAACGACTTATTCATCTCTTGAACCAAAAAAGCGGGGTTATGATAAATCAGCGACACCTCCTTTTCACCAACGGACACATTATCGCCCCCCAAAGCCGCCGCCCGTGCCGAATGAGGCAAAAGCAAATAATCGAAGCTCGAAATGCCCTCCTGAGCCTGCGAGGTGGCAAAAATCAGTGTCGAAAACAACCCTATAAAAAGTTTTTTATACATAAAATTGCAATAAAGCGGTGCAAAAGTAGCTCAAAAAAGCGAAATTTAGTGTACTTTTGCAGAAAATTTCAATGCAAACGATGAAATATTTCAATATTAGAGAAGAAGAACTGAAAAATAGTGTGGCAACGGATTTCTTTGCGGAGTTCGATTGCGACAAGATTGTCGGCTTCATTGACTTTGCCGTTAAAGTGAAACGTAATAACGAATATTTACTTTGGGCTGAGGCAAAGCAAAAGTCCACCGATATAGTGGCGATGCTCACGCAGTTGGTGCTCACCATCGGCAAAGCACGCACGTTTGACAAGATGATGCCCCCACCCTTTCTCGGCTGTTTCGACTGCGAAAAAATCGCTTTCGTGCCATATTCCGAAATTCAGCACATTTTCTATCAAAATGATTTCAATTGGAAAATTACGCCGTCAAATACTGGAACAAAAGAGTTTCAACAGGTTTACGAGCAAATTAGCAAGATATTAAATAACGATACCCCTTGGGAAACTTATATCTTTGATTTTGAGCGAGATGCACAGGATTTGAAACGATTTATCCGCGAAAATTTCATCGTTGGGAAGTCGGAAACTACGAAGCTTCAAATCGACAAAAACAATTTTATTATCATTTACAGCAAATGGCTGCAAACTGTTAAGCCGACCATTTCGATAAATTGGGACATTGCCAAGCGAAACGGTATCATAGACGGCGATTTTTACCTTGCCGACTTGCTTTCGTCAGAAAATTCAAGCATCAAAGAAAACCTCCATGTAGTACTTAAAAAAACGCAATATGAGGCAAACAAGCATATTGATGATATGGGATTGTTTACTTCGAGCGCAGTGATATTCAAAGACGGGCAAAAGGCACATAATCAGTTTTGGGCGCGATATGAACGTCCCCCGCGAGCAGAGTATTGGAATTATATAATTGACCGCCACGATTTGCTTGTGCCGCAGGATGTGCGCGAGCGAAAAGGCAGTTTTTTTACGCCGCAAATTTGGGTAGAAAAATCGCAAGAATATCTGGCAAATACTTTTGGCGAAAATTGGCAGGACGAATACTACATTTGGGATTGTGCCGCCGGAACGGGCAATTTGCTTGCGGGACTGACCAACAAATACAACATTTGGGCATCGACGCTTGATAAAGCCGATGTAGATATAATGCACGACCGCATTGCGAACGGCGCAAATCTTTTGCACGACCATGTTTTTCAGTTCGATTTTCTAAACGATGATTTTTCTAAACTGCCGCAAGGCTTGCAGAATATCATCAATGACCCCAAGAAACAAAGAAAATTGGTAGTTTATATCAATCCGCCGTATGCGGAAGCCGGAACGGGATTAGGGCGTGGATTTAAAACAAAAGTTGCGCTTGAACATGCCACTCACGACTACAATAAGAAGATTGGCAATGCTTCTAATGAGCTTTTTGCGCAATTTTTCGCCAGAATAAAAGACAAAATTCCCTATTCGGTGCTTGCAGAATTTTCAAAGTTAAAAATTCTGCAGGCACCGAATTTTTCAAAATTCCGCGATTTTTTTTGTGCAGAGTTTTTGAAAGGTTTTGTTGTGCCCGCTAAAACGTTTGACAATGTGAAAGGTGAGTTTCCCATTGGCTTTATGATTTGGAATTTATCAAAAAAGAAACTATTTGAAAAAGAAGAATTGGCTGTTTTTGACAGCAAAGGGAACGCTATCGGCACAAAAACATTCCATGCTTACAGTGAAGAAAATGCCTATATAAATGATTGGCTTCGCAAATTTCACGATAAAAAAGATTATCCTATCGGCATTCTTCATAACAATAAGAATGATTTTCAGCACAACATTCAGGTTCGTATTACCACCGATGACATAAAAGACCACACGACACCCATCACAGTGAATAATTTGATAGAAATGTGCACTTACTTTGCTGTGCGCAAAGTCATTCCTGCCACTTGGCTGAACGACCGCGACCAATTTCTTTATCCTGTCAAAAAATGGGAGAAAGACCTTGAGTTTCAAAACGATTGTCTCGCCTATGCGCTTTTCAACAATAACATACAATCAAAATACGGGGTTAATCATTGGATTCCTTTTTCGGAACAGGAAGTCGATGCACGAGATAAATTTGAGAGTCACGTTTTGTTGAGTTTCTTAAATGGGAAAGTGGTGCCAAACGGCTACGCCACTCTTTTCGAGCAATTAGAGAAAAAAGAATACGTCAAACGCGAATTTTCACCCACCGCAACCGCCGTCTTCGATGCAGGACGCGAACTTTGGAAATACTATCATGGGATTGCGGGTCAAGCCCGCAATGACAGAGGGACATACAATGTAAATGCCTCACTATATGACATTCGCGAGCATTTTCAAGAACGCAACGACAAAGGCAAAATGAACAACACCAGCACCGATGCGCAATATACCGAATTAATTAGCAATTTGCGCGACAAATTAAACATCCTTGCAAAAAAAATTGAACCAAAAGTGTATGAATTTGGATTTTTAATAAATTAAATATGGGAATCAGGGCAAAGCAAATTATTCAAAAAAAAAGGCTAACTTTGCGAAAAAATAAGCTATTGGCATGATGAAATATTTCAATATTAGAGAGGAAGAACTGAAAAATAGTGTGGCATCCGATTTCTTTGAGGGGTTCGATTGCGACAAGATTGTCGGCTTCATTGATTTTGCGGTTAAAGTGAAACGTAAAAGTTCAAACCTGTCAAGTCTTGAAGACTTAACAGGTTTCAATGACGAATATTTGCTGTGGGCAGAAGCCAAAGCCGCTCCCACCGATATAGTGGCAATGCTCACGCAATTGGTGCTCACCATTGGCAAAGCCCGCACATTTGACAAGATGATGCCCCCACCCTTTCTCGGCTGTTTCGACTGCGAAAAAATCGCTTTCGTGCCCTATTCCGAAATTCAACACATTTTCTATCAAAATGATTTTAATTGGAAAATTACGCCATCAAATACTGAAACAAAAGAGTTTCAACAGGTCTACGAGCAAATTAGCAAGATATTAAATAACGATACCCCTTGGGAAACTTATATCTTTGATTTTGAGCGCGATGCACAGGATTTGAAACGATTTATCCGCGAAAATTTCATTGTTGGAAAATCGGATGTTTCAAAAATTAAAATCGACAAAAACAATTTCATCATCATTTATAACAAATGGTTGCAAACTGTCAAGCCCACCATTGTGGTTGATTGGGATGCAGCCAAACGCAATGGCATTATTGACGGCGATTTTTATCTTGCCGATTTGCTTTCGCAGGAAAACAAAACTTTGAAAGAGAAATTGTTCATATTGCTAAAATCCAATTATTACGAGGCAAACCGCCGGATTGACGAAAGCGGCATGTTTGCTTCGAGCCAGGTATATTTCTCAGACAAACAAAAAGCGCACACACTTTTTTGGAACAAATACGAACGTCCGCCACGCGAGGAATATTGGGATTACATTGTGGAGCGGCGCGATTTGCTGGTTCCGCAAGATGTGCGCGAACGCAAAGGCAGTTTTTTTACCCCGCAAATTTGGGTGGAACTTTCGCAGCGATACCTTGCCGATGTGCTGGGCGAAGATTGGCAGGATGAGTATTATGTCTGGGATTGTGCCGCAGGAACCGGAAATTTGCTCGCGGGACTAACCAATAAATACAATATTTGGGCTTCTACACTCGATAAACAAGATGTAGATGTGATGCACGACCGCATAGAAAACGGTGCAAATCTGCTGCACGACCATGTTTTTCAATTTGATTTTCTCAATGATGATTTTTCTAAACTGCCGCAAGGATTGCAGAATATTATCAATGACCCCGAAAAACGTAAAAAATTGGTGGTTTATATCAATCCGCCGTATGCAGAAGCCGGGACGGGATTAGGGCGGGGATTTAAAACAAAAGTTGCGCTTGAACATGCCACTCACGACTATAATAAGAAGATTGGCAATGCTTCTAATGAACTTTTTGCGCAATTTTTCGCCAGAATAAAAGACAAAATTCCCTATTCGGTGCTTGCAGAATTTTCAACTTTGAAAATTCTGCAAGCACCGAATTTTTCAAAATTTCGCGAATTTTTTTGTGCAGAATTTTTGAAAGGTTTTGTTGTGCCCGCTAAAACGTTTGACAATGTGAAAGGTGAGTTTCCTATTGGCTTTATGATTTGGAATTTATCGGAAAAGAAACTATTTGAAAAAGAAGAATTGGCTGTTTTTGACAGCAAAGGGAAGGCTATCGGCACAAAAACATTCCATGCTTATAGCGAAGAAAATGCCTATATAAATGATTGGCTTCGCAAATTTCACGATAAAAAAGATTATCCTATCGGCATTCTTCATAACAATAAGAATGATTTCCAACACAATGGGCAGGTTCGCATTACCACCGATGATATAAAAGACCATACGACACCCATCACAGTGAATAATTTGATAGCAATGTGCATTTACTTCTCTGTGCGCAAAGTCATTCTCGCCACTTGGCTGAACGACCGCGACCAATTTCTTTATCCTGTCAAAAAATGGGAGAAAGACCTTGAGTTTCAAAACGATTGTCTCGCCTATGCGCTTTTCAACAATAACATACAATCAAAATACGGGGTTAATCATTGGATTCCTTTTTCGGAACAGGAAGTCAATGCACGCGATAAATTTGAGAGCCACGTTTTGTTGAGTTTTTTAAATGGGAAAGTGGTGCCAAACGGCTACGCCACTCTTTTCGAGCAATTGGAGAAAAAAGAATACGTCAAACGCGAATTTTCACCGGCCGCAACCGCCGTCTTCGATGCCGGTCGCGAACTTTGGAAATACTATCATGGGATTGCGGGTCAAGCCCGCAATGACAGAGGGCTATACAATGTAAATGCCTCACTATACGACATTCGCGAGCATTTTCAAGAGCGCAACGACAAAGGCAAAATGAACAACACCAGCACCGATGCGCAATATACCAAACTCATCGGCACTTTGCGCGACAAATTAAGCATCCTTGCAAAAAAAATTGAACCCAAAGTGTATGAATACGAATTTTTGAAGGCTTAACATGGACATAAAAAAGGCAGCACAAGTGGATTTGGAGCAGGAACGCGGCATGTTTTGGCTGCTGGGGCTTATTTTTGCCTTGTCCACGCTGTTTGTGGCGTTGGAGTGGAACTTTGAGACAGAACTTTCGTTTGACGATTTCGACTTGTCTGCTGTTTACATTGAGTCGGAATTGATTGCGCCTGTTGTTGAACCCAATACTCCCGCAACACCCGAACCGAAGCCTGAGAAAGAGGTGACGCCGCCGAAAACTGCTTTTGAGGATTATGAGGTGGTGAAGGAAGTACCCGAAGAGCAATTACCAATGAGCAATGAGCAATTGCCCGTTGTTGTGGAGCCGGAGCCTGTTGTGGAGCCGGCGGTTTTTACTGAGGCGGAGGTGATGCCTTCTTTTCCGGGTGGGGTGGCTCAACTCACTAAATTTTTGTTTGCCAACACCAACTATCCGGCTTCGGCTGTTGCTCAAAATCAGCAGGGGCGTGTTTGGTGCTCGTTTATTGTGGAAAAAGACGGTGCTATTACCAATGTTAAAGTTGAAAAGGGTGTGTTTCCTGACTTAGACCAAGAGGCTGAGCGCGTGCTTCAAACGATGCCCAAGTGGGTTTGCGGCTCGGAGCGAGGAGTGCCGGTGCGGGTGAAGTGCTATCTGCCGCTTTTCTTTTCGCTGTAAAAAATGTCCTCGTCATTGCGGGCTTGACCTGCAATCCCCTGTCGGTTGCGCCTTTAGAAATTCAACACAAACTTGCCGCCGATGGTGTTAATTCTCAAGTGGTCGAAAGCAACAAACAAACCGGCGTTGCAAAAGAAGTTACCTATGCCGTAGCCTATTTCGGTGTAACTGCGCAAAGCCGGAGTATATAACTGGCTGAGATAGAGGCGTTCGGTGAGGATGTCTCTGGGGGAAAATTTGAACAGATACAAAAACAGCAACGGCGTTTCGTACATGAAATGGGCTTGCGCGTAGGAATTGGCGGCGCGATACCACTCGCTTCTCAGTTCATGAAAAGTGCCGCCAATGGGGTCGTTCCACGACTGCGGGATGTTTTGCCGCTGAAACAGTTGAAAGTCAGCAAAATACGTTTTCTCCATATCCGAAAAAAGTCCGGCACCTATGTAATAATGCAAATAACTCCGCAAACCCATCGGCAGTTTTTGTTGCACCGCCCCCTCCAAACGCCGGTAGTGGTTGTCGCCATTGAGCACGCCCTCAATACTTTGCGCATATTCCAACTGCACGGTCGGGTATCGGGAGTTCAGATATTCCTTGCCGGTGCCGTTCATGCGATAATACTGCCCCGGAGTCCATTGCAGGCGGATTTCAGGGGCAAAACTGTAATAATTGTTAATCACAATGTTTTCTGTGGCACCTATTCGGATGTTTTTTTTCGTCGGTGTGTACAGGTCGTAGTTTATTCCGGCACTGAGCAACAGCCCGTTGGCGAGTTCGCACCGCGCACCTATTGAACTGTAATAGTGCTGATAGTATTCCAAATTCAGACTGTCGAGATTGACCGGCATGTCGGTCTTTTGCTCCAACTGTTCGAGAAAAGTGGAGTTGTAGGACTGCTCACTGTTGCCAAACGTGACAGAAAACCGTCCCATCCGCTTCGGCAGAAACAGCCATTGCAGGGGCGTTGTAAAATAGAATTTCTCCTCACGAAACATATAGCCCACGCTCGGCTCAAAAAGCAGTTCCTGGTCTTTGGGGAGGTGCCACAACAGGCGAAAGTTTTGCCAATAAATGAACCCGGTACTGTGTGAATAGCTCACTTTGAGCGGATTGAGAAAACCGGAGTACGCCACTTCCGTTTCTTCGCTGCTAAAACTCTGTGGCACAACAAGATTGACGGCATATTTCCAAAATGCGGGTACCGCTTTGGTGCTGAACGAATCCGGCTTCTCCAACAACAATTGCTCATCGGCAGAGAGTGGCAAGGGGCGTTTTTTTGCCCAAAACAACGAATCTGTGATGTATGGCACAGTCGCCGCAACGGTATCTGCCCGCGTGGTGAGGTTGTACCCGTCTTTGCCGACTCTACCCGCAACGCCGACATCGCCATATTCCACCGATTCATACTTGTAATATGCCGCATAACGGCTCTCCGTATGGTTGCCCGGCATCTTAAAATCAAGCGAAATCTCTGCCTGCAAAGGCAGCAAAAAATCAGTCGTGTCAATGCCGTAGGTCGTCTGCACGCGAAAGTTATAAAATTCCCATCGCCCCCGAATATCGGTGCGGTAGATATTCCACGAGCCATCCACAATGTAGAAATAGCCCGTCATCAACCGCTGACTCTGCGCCTTCGGGATGAGTTCTATTTGGTGGATGAGGGCATCGCCCATGGAAGTCTCTTGAATGTATTTAAAATCGTAATACTTAAACAGTTGCTTGGTTTCAGGGATGAGCATTTGGTCGTTGATGATACTCGAATTGTAGATATTGACGTTCAAAAAAAGCAAAATGCGGTTTTGAATGTCATTTGCAGCCGTTCGCCCGCCGCGAATCGCCTTCAGTTCGTGCGAAAAAATGTTGGGCGACCGGTAATCAATATCAATCAAGCACTCCACCAATTGATTATTTCCGCTGTGGTCTAAATACAGCATATTTGGCGCATATTTGTACAGCGCATTTTGCTTTTTTATCAGCGTGCTGCCCTTGATATACACCTCCGATTGGTAATTTCGAATCAAATTTTTATAATTGTCTCGCAAATCAATCGTATTGAAAATGATAGAATCAGCTTTTGAAACCAAATTTTGAGCATAAACAGGCGATACAGGCACCTGTAAGGCACCCGAAACGCAGAAGAAGAGGACTAAAATTCGTTTACTGACTGTCATATTCACTCAAAAAGAATACAAATATAGCGATTTTTTAGGAGAATACATAATTTTTTCTTACCTTTGCGCCCGATTTTGTATAATATAATGTCTAACAATTTAAAAAAAAACAGTACAACGTAATGAGTGAACAGCAGTTAAGTATTCCCAGTGCAGATTTTGATTGGGAATCGTATGAAAAAGGCGAAACAAATCGCGACGTCAGCAAAGAGCAGCTGGCGGAAACTTACGAGCAGTCTCTGAGCAATGTCAACGACCGCGAGGTGGTGGTGGGCAGAGTTACTGCGATGAACAAACGGGAAGTGGTCGTGAACATCGGCTACAAATCCGATGGTGTGGTGTCTTTGAATGAATTTCGCTACAACCCCGACTTGAAGGTGGGCGATGAGGTGGAAGTGTACATCGAAAGTCAGGAAGACAAAAAAGGGCAACTTATCCTTTCGCATCGACAGGCACGTGCAGCCCGCTCTTGGAACCGTGTGAACGAGGCACTTGAAAATCAGGAAATCGTGAAAGGGTATGTCAAATGCCGCACAAAGGGCGGTATGATTGTTGATGTGTTCGGTCTCGAGGCATTTTTGCCGGGTTCGCAAATTGATGTGAAGCCCATTCGCGACTATGATGTGTTCGTTGACAAAACGATGGAATTTAGAGTGGTTAAAATCAATCACGAGTTTAAAAACGTGGTTGTTTCACATAAAGCACTCATTGAAGCAGAGTTAGAGGCACAAAAACAGGTGATTATTGCCGGACTTGAAAAAGGTCAGATTTTGGAAGGTGTGGTTAAAAACATCACCAGCTACGGCGTATTTATCGACTTGGGCGGTGTGGACGGTCTGATTCACATCACCGACTTGAGTTGGGGTCGCGTAACACATCCCGAAGGAATTGTTGAGTTGGACTCGAAAATCAACGTGGTTATTTTGGATTTCGACAACGAGAAAAAACGTATCGCACTCGGTTTGAAGCAGTTGACGCCTCATCCTTGGGATTCTTTGTCCGAAGCGATGAAAGTGGGCGATGTAGTGAAGGGCAGAGTCGTTGTGATGGCTGACTATGGTGCTTTCGTTGAGATTGCTCCGGGTGTTGAGGGCTTGATTCATGTGTCGGAAATGAGCTGGACACAGCATTTGCGCAGTGCACAGGACTTTCTGAAAGTGGGTGATGAAGTCGACGCCGCTATTTTGACATTAGACCGCGAAGAGCGCAAGATGTCGTTGGGTATCAAGCAGTTGAAAGCAGACCCATGGGAAGGCATTCTCGATAAATTCCCGGTTGGCAGTCAACATAAAGCCAAAGTGCGCAACTTCACCAATTTTGGCGTATTCGTGGAAATTGAAGAGGGTGTAGAGGGCTTAATTCACATCTCCGACCTGAGTTGGACAAAGAAAGTGAGACATCCGGCAGAATTTACCAGCGTGGGCGCAGAAATTGCGGTGCAAGTGTTGGAAATTGACACGGAAAACCGGCGTTTGAGCCTGGGTCACAAGCAGTTGGAAGAAAATCCTTGGGATGTGTTTGAAACCATCTTCCTCGTTGGCTCCATCCACGAGGGTACGATTGTCGATTTGATGGACAAAGGTGCCGTGATTATGTTGCCCTACGGTGTTGAAGGTTTTGCAACGCCAAAGCATTTGGTGAAGGAAGACGGAAAGCCGTGCAGGATAGAGGAAAAGTTGAATTTCAAAGTGATTGAGTTCAACAAAGATGCCAAGCGCATCATTCTCTCGCACAGCCGCATCTTTGAAGACATCCAGCGTGCCGGTCAAGCCGCCGCAACGGAAGGCGAAAGTGATGCACAGACGACAGGAAAGAAGACCGCTAAAAAGCGTCCCTCAAAGAGAGGCAAAGAAGAAGAAGAATTGCTGGCTCAAGCCCCAATGGAAAAAACCACACTCGGCGACATCTCCGGCTTGGCAGGCTTAAAAGCCAAGATGGAGGAAGAGGAAGGCAAATAAAATTCACTTCTGCATTAGTAATCCCTCCCTAAAACACCTGCAACGGTTGTTTAGGGAGGGATTTTTCTTTAGCAACGCTTTCAAACTCACTTTTTCGCGAATAATCGCCTCCACATCGGCAATTGGCACGCGCTCCTGCTGCATCGTGTCGCGGTGGCGAATCGTAACCTGATTGTCCACGAGCGTGTCGTGGTCGATGGTGATGCAAAAGGGCGTCCCAATCGCGTCCTGACGGCGATAACGCTTGCCAATCGAGTCTTTTTCGTCGTATTGGCATTGAAATTCAAATTTCAGGTTGTTCATTATCTCTAACGCCTTTTCGGGCAAGCCGTCCTTTTTCACTAACGGCAAAATACCCAGTTTGACGGGAGCCAGCGCGGGCGGCAGTTGCAGCACCACGCGGGTGTCGCCGCCTTCCAATGCCTCCTCGTGGTAGGAGGCAGCCAGCACGCTCAGGAACATTCTGTCCACGCCAATCGACGTTTCAATCACGTATGGCGTGTATGATTTGTTGAGTTCGGGGTCGAAATACTGCATCTTTTTGCCGGAATATTTCTCGTGGCTGCCAAGGTCAAAATCGGTGCGCGAGTGGATGCCTTCCACCTCCTTGAAGCCGAACGGCATCTCAAACTCGATGTCGGTGGCGGCGTTGGCATAGTGCGCGAGTTTGTCGTGGTCGTGAAAGCGGTATTTTTTGTCGCCCAAGCCCAGAGCCTTGTGCCATTGGATGCGCGTTTGCTTCCATTTTTCAAACCATTCGAGTTCTTCGCCCGGTCGCACGAAAAATTGCATCTCCATCTGCTCAAATTCGCGCATTCGGAAGATGAATTGGCGCGCCACAATCTCGTTGCGGAAGGCTTTTCCGATTTGGGCGATGCCGAACGGGATTTTCATCCGCCCGCTTTTTTGGACGTTGAGGAAATTCACAAATATGCCCTGTGCGGTCTCCGGACGCAGGTAGATTTTCAGTGCGCCATCGGCTGTCGAACCCATTTCGGTGGCGAACATCAGGTTGAACTGCCGCACCTCCGTCCAGTTGCGCGTGCCGGAAATGGGGCACACAATCTCGTAATCCACAATGATTTGGCGCAGTTCGTCGAGGTTGTTGTCGTTCAACGCTTTGGCAAAACGGGTGTGCAGTTCCGTCTTTTTCGCCTCATTTTCGAGCACGCGCGGATTCGTTTCGCGAAATTTCGCTTCATCAAACGCATCGCCGAACTTTTTCGCGGCTTTTTCGACCTCCTTGTCGATTTTGTCGTCGTATTTCGCCAACTGTTCTTCAATCAACACATCGGCGCGATAGCGTTTTTTCGAGTCTTTATTGTCAATCAACGGGTCGTTGAACGCATCCACATGCCCCGAAGCCTTCCAAATGGTCGGGTGCATAAAAATGGCGGAGTCGATGCCCACCACATTGTCGTTGAGGAGCGTCATACTGTCCCACCAATACCGTTTGATGTTATTTTTCAACTCCACGCCGTTCTGACCATAGTCATACACGGCTCCCAGCCCGTCATAAATCTCCGAAGACGGAAAAACAAACCCATATTCCTTGCAATGGGAAACCAATTTTTTGAAAACTTCTTCCTGCTGTGCCATAATTATTCTAAATTTTGGGTGCAAAGTTAGGAAAAAGTTATGAGTTATGAGTTATTAGGGCAACCGCATCAAATTTACGGTGCCCAACTACCCCGTATGGGGTAGCAGACGGAGGCAAAATTGCAGATATTGCTGAATTTTGGTGCGGTTGCCCTTTCTATGTTTTCAGAGCAACAAAATTTAGCGATATTCTACAATGTTGCTCCCGCCTGCTACCCCATCCGGGGTAGTTGGTCTCCGTAATTTTTTAATGCGAATTGACTCTGAGTAAAAAAGGGAAATTTGTCGTGCACCCGCGGGGGAATTTTATTTTTGGCGTGAAGTACATTTGCTTATAAAGATAAAAAGGCGTAACTTTGTGGCGAAATAAACAATTAATTTTAGTGAAAAGTTATGAGAACAGCAGTAATGGAACGAGGTGCAGTGATTGAACAAACTGTTCGCGCTGATGTTTTGGCCGGCATAATAGATATTCCTGTGCAATTTTTGGGGCAAGATGTTATAATTTCTATCGCGCCCAAGCGTTCTCGCCGTCGTTTTTCAGATTTGCCGCTCTATAAGGTTTCACGACCGGCTCTTGAAGTGTTGGAAGAATTACGGGAGGACAGGTTGTGAAAATGTATCTGGATACATCCGCGTTGGTTCGCTTTTGCTATCACTTACGACAAAAAACAAGCAAAAGCTTTTGAAGATGTGGGCATTGCCGTTGAATTGCAATAATGTCTATGTGGTTGCCCTGAAATTACCTGACCTAATTATGCACCAAAGTGCCGATTTTTTCATCCGCCAGCACTTTTTTCAAATTCCCTGCCGTGTCCATATCGAACACTATAATCGGCAAATGATTGTCCTGCGCCAGTGTTGTTGCTGTTAAATCCATAATTTTCAGTCCGCGCTTGTAAATTTCAGCGTAAGTGATGGTGTCAAATTTTGTTGCCGACTTGTCTTTTTCGGGGTCTGCCGTGTAAATGCCGTCCACGCGCGTGCCTTTCAGCATCACATCTGCCTCCAACTCCACCGCACGCAGTACCGACGCGGTGTCGGTCGTAAAAAACGGATTGCCCGTGCCGCCCGAAACGATGGCTACCTTGCCCTGATTTAGAGCCTCCACCGCTTCCGGCTTGGCATACAATCGCCCGATGGGTGCCATATTGGTTGCAGTAAACACTTGAACTGCAACGTTTTCATTTTCCAAAGCCGAACTCAAAGCAAGGCTGTTGATAACCGTTGCCAACATCCCCATCTGGTCGCCTTTCACGCGGTCGAACCCCTTGGCGGCACCGCTCAACCCGCGAAAAATATTGCCGCCACCAATCACGATAGCCACCTGAATGCCGGTAGCCGCGATTTCCTTGATTTGCTTGGCATAATCTGCCAGCCGATTTTCATCGATGCCGTATTGCTTCGCTCCCATCAGCGACTCTCCGCTGAGTTTCAATAAGATACGCTTGTATTTCATAATCAAAATAAAAATAGTGCTGCAAAGGTAATCAAATTTTCGGTTTTTTTTATTCAGCCGGCAAATCCACCAATTTATTGACAATCGCGTAAATTGTTAAGCCGGCTGTGCTGTGAATTTGCAGTTTGCCGGCTATGTTTTTGCGATGGCTGATGACGGTGTGCGACGAGAGGTGCAATTCGTCTGCTATCTGCTTGTTAGTCATGCCTTTAATCACGCAGGCGATGATTTCTTTTTCGCGTTGTGAGAGCGATTCCTGATGCTTCTCTTCGAGTGGTTTGCTAAGCAGTTTCGTCAATTTTTCCTGGATTTGCTCGGACGTGTCGTAAATCGAAATCACCTCATCAAATGCTTTGAGCAACGTCCGGTCGAGCAGGCTATTGAGCAAAGCAAGGCATTTCACGTCCGGATTACCAACTTCTTTTTTGATTTGTGGCAACGAAAAAATGGGATTGACAATCAGCAAATCGGGTCTTTGCCAACTCGGTGAAGTTTTCAGTTGGTCAAGGTCGCGCACGTCGAACACTTCCACCGACTGCCCTTTCAGACTTTGCAACACGGCAATGACACCACTCCGAAGAATGAGCGATGGCTCAACGATTGTAATTTTGATGGGGCGGCTCATTTCGGTTGTCCGTTTTTGCGTTCCAATTCTTGAATAGCAGGCAGATAGAGTTGGTCTTCCACCGCATTGTGCGACTCCAAATCGCGTTCGCAACTGAAAATATCGAACAACACGCTACTCATTTCATTGGTGCTTTGGGCGGGATAATACTTGATAAGGATGTTTTTAAACTCCGTCAGCCGACTTTCGATTTGTTCGTGCTGCTTACAAAAAATGAGCGGGCATTTTTCCGTTTTTTCGTGGCTCAGCAGCGCCTGAATGTAGGGAAACACCTTTTTGCTCTCATAATTCATGTGTTTGCGCACCGCTGCCTCAAACTTGTCGAAATAGCCCAACACTGCTTTATTCAACTCATCTTGCCCCGGATTCAGGACGCGCACCAATTTTTGGCGTATCTCCGGCAGGCGATAATTGAGAAAATAGTCGTGCGACCGATGCAGATATTCCATCACAGCCACCAGCGAAAACCCCGTATCCGACATATTGATGACCGCCAAAAAGGTGTTAGTGTCCACATGATTGTCGCGACACACCTCGCCAATAGTTTTATCGCCAAAGCCCAATGCAATTTTAAAACGGCTCATCACGAGCAACGCGTCCTGATTTTCGTTCACCAATCGGCTCATCGAGTCGTCAGCCTGATAATTTCTAATTTTCACGTTGTGCATATCATCGCAATTTTTTGGCAAAGGTACGAAAAAAGTTCCATAGGAACAGTACCTCTTGGGCTACGCCCGTTGCCGGGCTTACGCCGGGTGCCGCATAGGATGTTTTTAAATAACTTTTTCATTTTACTAATGTTTAACGTCCGTTCCTTAAACAGACAAAAAATAAATACTTTTTTTTTAATTATTTTTTTTTGCTCCTTTATTTTCAATGGCTTTGCAATTTCCCATCCTGTTTTGCCCTTCGGAAACCTTAGTTCCAAACGCACATAAAAAAAACGCAGACAAAACTCTTAGTTCTATCAGATTTTTTTTCAGATACAATATGGGTATAATATAAATATATTTTGTATCTTTGCAGTCGAAATTACAGATAAAATATAGATACAATATGGATAAATATATTCAAAAATTAAACTTTGATTTTCTTACGAATCAGCGTGTAATGCAGCTGATTGCCGCTATTGACGAATATCGCGGCAAGTGGAATGTGGTTGAAAAACGCGAAAATCGTTACCTGAAAGAATTGAGAAAAATTGCCACAATCGAAAGTATCGGGTCTTCTACTCGTATTGAGGGTTCTACAATGACGGACGAAGAAGTAAAGCAGTTGCTCAAAGACATAAAAATCACCAAATTCCAAACACGAGACGAACAGGAAGTAATAGGTTACTACGATGTTTTGGAGCTAATTTTTGACAATTATTCAGAAATAAAACTTTCGGAAAGTTACATTAAACAACTTCACCAACTTTTGCTCAAACACAGCAATAAAGACGAGCGACATCGTGGCGGTTACAAACATTTGTCTAACAAAGTGGTTGCCACTTACCCGACAGGCGAGCAAAAAGTGATTTTTTCCACCACAGAACCGGCATTTGTTGAGGGCGAAATGTTTGAACTAATCAGATGGACAAACCGTCAGTGGCAGGACAAAACAATACACCCGCTCATAGTGTTGTCTGTTTTCATTTACGAATTTTTGAGCATACACCCTTTTCAAGACGGAAACGGCAGGTTAAGCCGTTTGCTTACAACGCTTTTTCTTTTGCAACTCGGTTACAAATTTATGCAGTATATTTCGTTTGAAAATCACATTGAAACACACAAAAAAGTGTATTACGATGCCTTAATTACCGCACAGCGGAAGCGAATAAAGCAAGAATATATTATAGATAAATGGCTGATATTCTTTTTGGAAAGTTTGAAATCATTAACCGAAAAATTAGACAAAAAATATGATGTTTTCAAGCAAAAAGGCGGTTATTTGAACGAAAGACAAAAACTCATAAAAGGATTTATAATAAAACAAAAGACCGTAAAAATCTCTGATGTAGTAGTTGCTTTTCCTGATATTTCTCAACACACCCTAAAAAAAGACTTGCAATACTTAAAAACCGAACAAGTTGTAAGTACTGTTGGGCAAGGAAAAGGAATGGTGTATGTAATCAATCAACAAAACGACAATACAGAAGAACAACCGATATTCAAAAAAAAATCATACCTTTGTACAAATTAGTGATGAAAAATTGTAAAATTTTATGAACAAATTATTTTTGCTGGATGCTTATGCGCTGATTTATCGGGCTTATTATGCGCTGATTAAGATGCCGCGTGTCAATTCCAAGGGGTTTAACACGTCGGCGGTGATGGGGTTTGTGAACACGCTGCAAGATGTGCTCACGAAGGAAAAGCCGACGCATATCGGGGTGGCGTTTGACCCGTCGGGACCGACCTTTCGCCACGAGGTTTTTGCCGCCTACAAGGCGCAGCGCGAGGAAACGCCGGAAGTCATCAGGCAGTCGGTGCCCATCATCAAGGACATTATTCGTGCCTACAACATTCCCATTCTGGAAATTCCCGGCTTTGAGGCGGACGATGTGATTGGGACGCTCGCCAAGAAAGCGGCGGCGGATTTTCAGGCCAAGTATCAAGTATTTATGATGACTCCCGACAAGGATTATGCGCAGTTGGTGGAGCCTAACATCTTCATTTACAAGCCAAAACACATTGGCAATGAATTTGACATTATGGGCGTGCCGGAAGTGCTGCTAAAATATGCTTTAACAAACCCACTGCAAATGATTGATTATTTGGGGCTAATGGGCGACTCGTCCGACAATATTCCGGGCTGCCCGGGCGTGGGCGAAGTAACAGCAAAAAAACTCATCGCGCAATTCGGCACCATCGAAAATCTGCTGGCACACACCGACCAACTGAAAGGCGCACTGAAAGACAATGTTGAAAAAAACAGGGAGATGATTGTTTTTTCCAAATTTTTGGCAACGATAAAGACGGATGTGCCCATCAATTTCAATCCCGAAGAACTGCTAAGGAAAGAAATAAACGAGCCGGAACTGCGGCGATTGTTTGAGGACTTGGAGTTTCGGCAGTTGTCTAATCGCGTGTTTGGCGATAGCGGGTCAAAGGTCAAAGGTCAAGGGTCAAAGGGACATTCCACCCTCTACCCTTCACCTTCCATCCAACTCTCGCTTTTTGATGAACCAGCGACAGGTGGGGAAACCGGATATAGTCGTGGCACGCCACGCCTCTACGATGATGCCCCGGCGACAGGTGGGGAAACCGGGTATAGTCGCAGTGCGCCACGACCCTACACCTCCAACCTTACTACCCTTCACGGTGTGCCTCACACCTATTTTTTGGTTGATGATGAGGCGAAAATCGCCGATTTAATCGCAAAAATTGAGGCGCAGAAGTTTTTTGCGTTTGATACGGAAACGACCGGGCTCGACCCTTTGACTGCCGAATTGGTGGGGATGTCGTTTGCCTTGCAAGCGGGTGAGGCGTATTTTGTGCCTGCTTCGGCGAAATGGGAGGAGGCTCAAAAGACGGCGGATTTTTTCAAAGGTGTTTTGGAAAATCCGGGCATTTTGAAAATTGGGCAAAATTTGAAATATGACCTCAACGTGATGCGGAAATATGGCATCAGGATGGATGGACCGATGTTTGACACGATGCTCGCGCACTACCTCATCAATCCCGAATTTCGACACAATCTCAACTATTTGGCGGAAACGTATTTGCAGTATCAGACCATTCACATTGAGGAATTGATTGGCGAAAATGGTGCTAATCAGTTGAATATGAGGCAGGTGCCGGTGGAGGCTCTGGTCGATTATGCGGCAGAAGATGCGGATGTGGCGTTGAAATTGAAATACGTGCTCGAAAAACAGTTGG
Organism: Candidatus Symbiothrix dinenymphae; assembly: GCA_001417715.1. Classification (GTDB taxonomy): domain Bacteria; phylum Bacteroidota; class Bacteroidia; order Bacteroidales; family Azobacteroidaceae; genus Azobacteroides; species Azobacteroides dinenymphae. The sequence goes on along the minus strand of BBRT01000041.1, from coordinate 47,678 downwards.
AAAACGTGCAGTTAGACAGCCTGTTTTATGATATTGAAATGCCTCTGATGCCTGTTTTGGCGGATATGGAGGCTGTTGGCGTGCGTGTGGACGGGTTGGCACTCAAAGATTCGTCGGTGCTGCTGACTGAGCATTTGCGGCATATTGAGGAGGAAATTTTCAGTCTGGTGGGGCATCCGTTCAATGTGAGTTCGCCCAAAGTGGTGGGCGAAGTGCTGTTCGACGAACTGAAATTGGTCGAAAAAACAAAAAAAACGAAGGGCGGCGGGCAATATTCCACCGGCGAGGAGGTGTTGGAAAAACTGACCGACAAGCACCCCGCAGTGAGCAAAATCTTGGAATTTAGGAAAATCAAAAAACTGCTTTCTACTTATGTGGACGCTCTGCCACAGTTGATTAGCCCGCAGGACGGCAAAATTCACACCACCTACAATCAGGCGACCACCTCCACGGGGCGGCTCAGTTCCAACAACCCGAATATGCAAAATATCCCCGTGCGCGATGCCGAAGGGCGTGAAATCCGGCGGGCATTTATCCCCGACGACGGCTGCGTGTTCCTCTCCGCCGACTATTCGCAAATTGAGTTGCGCATTATGGCACACCTGAGCGAGGATGCCAATATGCTGGAGGCATTTCGCGACGGTCAGGACATCCACGCGGCAACGGCAGCAAAAATCTACAAAGTGCCTATCAATGAGGTGAGTAAGGAGATGCGCCGCAAAGCCAAGACGGCGAATTTCGGCATCATATACGGCATCTCCGCATTCGGGCTAAGCACCCAACTAAACATCCCGCGCACGGAAGCTAAAGAATTGATTGACGGCTACTTCGCAACCTTCCCAGGCGTCAAGGAATATATGGACAAAAGCATCGCGATGGCGCGCGAAAAAGGCTATGTGGAAACGCTCCTGCACCGCAAAAGCAACCTCCCCGACATCCATTCCGCCAATTCGGTGGTGCGCGGCTATGCCGAACGCTTCGCCATCAACGCCCCCATCCAAGGCTCTGCGGCGGACATCATCAAGGTGGCAATGGTGCGCATCCACAAGCGTTTCAAGGAAGAAAACATCCGCTCGCAAATGATTATGCAGGTGCACGATGAGTTGAATTTCAATGTCTTAGCTGATGAATTGGACATTGTTAAGAAGATTGTGGTTGATGAAATGGAGCACGCTGTTGAGTTGAAAGTGCCGCTCATTGCCGAATGTGGGGTTGGGGATAATTGGCTGGTGGCGCATTAAGAGATAAAAAATGCGGCATTGTTAGTTATAAACATAAATTACAAAATTAAATCTATCTCTTTCATTATCTCGTCCGTTTCATTCAGGACAAAGATTATTTTTTGAAAAAATCAACTTTCAGACCCTGCCCGCTTTTTAAACCAAATTTTCCTGACTGCCAAATAAAGTGCCACCGCAACAATCAAGCCTGCAACACCCAAGCCAATTTCATGGCTATACGCGTTAATCACATCGGCTTGTCCTTGCGCTGCATAGCCGAGAGATGCCAGCACGATATTCCAGATGCCGGCACCCAGGGTGGTATAAAGTGCAAAACTCATCAAATTCATGCGCGCCAAACCTGCCGGGAGGGATATTAACTGCCGGATGCCCGGAATCAACCGCCCAATGAAAGTCGCCATGGTGCCGTGTTCGTTAAAATAATCTTCGGCTTGTTGTATTTTTTCCTTGCTCAACAAGCACAAATGACCGAGTCGGCTGTCGGCAAATTTGTAAATAAACGGACGCCCCAGCCACAGTGCCAAAAAATAATTGATGAACGCGCCAATAATCGACCCTAATGTGGCAAACAGCACGATGAGGGGGATATTCAACGGGCTGTCGGGCTTGCTCGCAATATAAGCGGCAGGCGGGACAACGATTTCGGACGGAAAGGGGATAAACGAGCTTTCAACTGCCATCAGTGCAGTGATGCTGTAATAATTGGTATTATGTTCATACCATCGTTCCACTTTTTGAAGCACAGTCAACGAATCATTGCCTGACGGTGCAGCCTGCGCAAATAGCACGTTTAGAAATAAAAACGCAACCGGAAAAAAGATTTTTTTGTTCATAAAATTATATTTAATTAGAATTTATTTTTTCAGCATTACGGCGATTTTCATTGATAAATCGAAAAAAACCATCTTGGCGTTGACGTTTGATTCGATGTGTCGTTCGGCCAATTCGAGTTCGCCCATGAAGTCGAATATGTTGCGTTCGTTGACAAATTTGTGGAAATTGACCGCAAAATTCGCCTCATTTTCGTTCATGTAATTGATTTCGGGGAGGTTCAAAATGTTGAGGAAATTCTCTCTTACTTGCCTTTGTGCGTATGTCAGAAAGGATTTTTGGCGGTCGCGACCCAAGGCGTGAAACTCTTCTGACTTTGTTTTCATCCCGCGAATGTCGCGTTTCCACGAATTGCGCATAATGGATTTGAACAGTTCCAAAAACATATCTGTTTCATCGGTCGTCTGGCGCACGTTTTCGTCCGAAACTAACGGTACAATCAACTGCTGACAGCGCGAACGAATGGTCGTGATAATCCTGTCGGGGTCTTCGGACACCAACAAAAAGACCGTTTTTTCGGGCGGTTCTTCCAGCAATTTCAACAATTTATTGGCAGCCGCCTCCTGCATTTTTTCGGGCAGCCAAATAATCATCACTTTGTAGTCCGATTCGTAGCTTTTGAAATTCAGTTTGCGCACGATATCGTTGCTTTCGCGGGCGTAAATCGTGCCTTGTGAATTGCCGGCATCAATTTTTGCCAGCCAATTACTGAGACTTGAATGGGGCGTTTTCGTCAAAAATTCGCGCCAATCAGGTAAAAAATCGTCCGAAAAAGCATCTTTGCTGCCTTTTTTATTGATGATTGGAAACACGAAATGCAAATCGGGATGCGCTAACTTGTTGACTTTCTGACAACCGGGGCACACGCCGCAAGCATCATCCGCCTGCCGATTGGTGCACAGCAAATAACGCGCATAAGCCACCGCCAAAGGCAACGCACCCGCGCCCTCCTGCCCGGAAAATATCCGCGCATGGGGAATCACGCCCTCCTGAACGGATTTGACGAGCCGCTCCTTGAGGTCTGCATGTCCTTTTATGTCTTTGAAATTCAGCATCAATAAATAGTTTTTGCAATTTGCCGCACGCTCTCCGTTGCCATCAGCGTGTAAAAATGCAGGCTTGGCACACCCGCTTTGAGCAATTCCCGGCATTGCGCAATACTCCATTCTACGCCCACTTGCTTTGCCTCATCGTCTGTCCGGCAACGGGTTAGCTCGCGCACCAGGTCGGACGGCAACTCTGAGCGAAAAATCTTTGGCAGCACAGTCAATTGGCTCAACAGCACAATAGGCTTGATGCCCGGTATAATCGGCACCGTGATACCCTCTTGGCGGACACGGGCAACAAAATCGAAGTATTTTTGGTTGTCAAAAAACATCTGTGTTACCGCATATTCGGCGCCCATGGCGATTTTTTGCTTCAAAAACGCGATGTCCGACTCCATATTGGGTGCCTCCTCGTGCTTTTCGGGGTAGCACGCCACGCCAAACGAGAACGGCGTTTCAGGCTTGTCAAACACATTGCCGTCCACATCCTTGCCGTTGTTGAAATCCACCACCTGCTGGATTAAACCGCTGGCATGTTCGTGGGTTTTTGAAGCATCTATCTTGTTGGAATCCAAAGTTTTAATGTCGCCTCGCAAGAGCAATAACTCCGTCACGCCGAGGTATTGCAAATCAATCAGCGCGTATTCCGTCTCCTCCTTCGTGAAGCCCTTGCAGACCACATGAGGCACTGCCGGAATGTGATATTTGCTCTGAATGGCGGATGCAATCGCCACAGTGCCGGGGCGTTTGCTCACATTCACCTTCGTGAGCGAGCCGTCCGCATTCTCCTTAAAGACATTTTCGCTGTGGTGGGTTGTGATATTGATATATTTCGGGTCAAATTCCTTCAACTTATCAATAATCGCACACACTTTGGAAAAATTATTACCCTTCAGCGGCGGCAAAATCTCAAACGAAAACGCCGTCTTCCCCGTTTTATTCAACAAATCAATGACACTCATAATCTTTTTTGTGACAAAATTGCCCGCAAAGTTAGCATTATTTTTTGAATAGAGATAAATTTAATACCGAGAAGCAGGGCGGTGTAACAAAAATTGTTGTAACTTTGCATAAAATATTAGACAATATGAATCAGCAGATATTCAAAGAAATTCAGGCATTGAAACGGCAAATAATGCCAAACGACAAATTGATTTTGTTCGGCTCACAGGCGCGTGGCGATGAGCGTCCGGAATCAGATTGGGATTTGCTTGTGCTTTTGGATAAGCCTCTCAAAGAAGCCGATGACGAGGACAAGTACGGTTATCCTTTCACAGATTTAGGTTGGGGGTATGGAGTGTATCTAAGCACCAAGATTTACACCACCTCGGAATGGGAAAAACGAAAACCTTCCCCTTTTTACAAAAATGTCGAACATGAAGGAATAGAAATAGTATGAATTTGAACGAAAAAGAAAGAAAATTAATCGTAACCCTTCGTGTGCAAAAGGCGAAGGATACATTATTAGAGGCAAAAGATATTGTCAAATTGGGACATTGGCGGGTAGTTGCAAATCGGTTGTATTATGCTTGCTACTATGTAACAAGTGCTTTACTTATTAAGTACGGACATTCGGCACAATCACACGCTGGAGTTATAAGTATGTTAGGTTTATCTTTTGTCAAACAAGGTATTGTTAGCATCGAACAAGGAAAATTCTACAAAAAGCTTTTTGAATTGCGACAAACAGGCGATTATGATGATTGGATAACGATTGAAGAGGCAGATGTGCTACCGTTGATTGCACCAGCGGAGGAGTACATTTGTTTTCTCGAACAGTTGATTATGCAAAAAAAAATAAAAATAGATTAGACGCTATGAATCAGCAGATATTCAAAGAAATTCAGGCATTGAAGCGGCAAATAATGCCAAACGACAAATTGATTTTGTTCGGCTCACAGGCGCGTGGCGATGAACGGTTGAACATGATGGAATAGAAATTAATTAATTTTTCGTACCCTTGCGGCGTGGAACAGCTTGTCGGAGAGATAGGCGTGGAAACCAGATAACCAGATAGGTTGATTCCACGCTATTTTTATGTGCAAAAAACGCAAAATTCATATTGCAGGATGAACTAAAAAAGACCTGCAACGGAGATGCCAATAGCCGAGAAAGTGGAGGCATAACAACTAAAAAGGAGGTAATTATGAATTACATGAAGCCGAAAGTGCTTGCTCAAAATGCAAGCCAAGGTTCCTTGGAAGAGCAATATCGGGAGGATATATCAAATTTTGGGGAGGATACCACCCTACCCCGCACTGCGCTTCGCTTGTACGGGGTTATCGAAATTGTACCCCATACGGGGTAGATTGAAGACCTTCGGTCTTCTTTGTCATCATAAATTTGATGCGAAAAAAAAACCGCCCCACTATGGAAAAATTTCGATGTTGGATGTTTGATAATTCAAAAAAAGTTGTACCTTTGCACCGTGAAACGGATAATAACGACATACGGCAATTATTTTGAGCAGTTTATAGAAACTTTGTCGCCAAAGGAACTTATCAAAATGAATTATCTCATTTCGTTGCTTGAAACACAGGATAGGCTACCAACAAAATTTATCAAGCATATTCGTGATGGTTTGTATGAATTACGATTGGAATACGAAAGCAATATCTACCGAGTGTTTTTTATCTTTGATGAGGGCAATGTAGTTGTATTATTCAATGGTTTTCAAAAGAAAACGCAACAAACGCCCGTAGGCGAAATAGAAAAAGCAATTAAAATAAAGGAGGCATATTATGCAGACAAACGACCACAAGGTTAGAAATTACAGTGATGTGTTGGCGGCGCAATACGGCGCACACGGAACACCTGAAAGGGCAAAATTTGATGAAGATGCTTATGCATTTTATGCCGGTCAGGTTTTGTTAGATGCACGAAAAAACGCACGTCTAAAGCAGAATGAACTTGCCCGACGGAAAGGTGCGGACAAATCTTATGTGTCACGGATTGAAAAAGGTGTGAAAACAATGAAATCGCATGTAAGTGGTGTTTACGTTTTGCTATTATCCGCCGCGAGCCTGTTGATGCTTGCCGGATGCGGAAAGAAAAGCAGCAATGATGCTCGTGAAGGGTTTACAATGACCATTACCGGTAAGGTATTTTCGTCTAATATAACTGCCCAAAGTCTTACCATAGATTGGGGAGACGGCACAAGCGAAACATTTGCGCCTTGCAACAAGCGCAATATTAAGCACACCTATAAAAAGTCCGAATCCCATACTATTACCGCAATAGCAGAAAATTTAACTTACCTGGATTGTAGCGGCAATCAGCTCACCGGTTTGGATGTGAGCAAAAGCCCAAAATTAAAAACATTGTCTTGCGGCAACAATGAGTTATCGGCAAAAGCTATCAATGCCATATTTAAGGCTTTACCTACAAATCTTTGCGGCAGGATTGATTTGGCAGGAAATCCGGGTAAGGATGACATGTGTGATGCGTACCTTGCAGAAAGGAAAGGTTGGCGGGTGTTTTTTTATGAAAATTACGGCGGTCTTGAGGGAGAATTAATAGCTCGTGAAGAGGCACTTAACCGTCAATTCAGGTCTCCCGACTTTCAAGATTTCATAAAGAAATTTTTCATAAATAAAGGCGACTATCAACTTTCGCACATTCAATTTCCATTGCCTTCCAATGCGAGTGATGTTGATTTAAAGCGGGAAGATTGGTGTTCGATAGGCTGGGGGCATGTTCTTGACGGAGAGATAGAAGTTGGCAACATCACCTATCGCGGTACTTTTGAAGAATATTATGGTGTCCGATATATCTATAACTTTTATAATGGCGACCGCCTTATCTATGTGCTCACTTTCGAAAACATCGAAGGCAAGTGGCTGTTGATTGACTTTCAGTTGGGGGAGGATTAAAAATTAAATAATTGAAATAAAAATGAAAACAACAAAAATTTTACTGTTATCCGCCGCGAGCCTGCTGATGCTCGCCGGATGCAACAACAAAAAAGGCGGTGCGAACACCGCAGATGCTCAGGAATGTCACGATGAATTTATCAAAACAATTGATGACCATCAGTTTACCGCATTGGGCTTGGCTTGCCGCAACGGAAATTTGGATAAAGTGAAGGAATTGATGCAGAAGGGAGCCTGCACAACCGGTTGTATGGGCGATGATACATTTGAGTACGGTGCTTTATGTGTGTCCGTCTGGTTCGGGAAACCTAAAGTTGTGGAATATCTGATTCAACAAGGCGAAGACGTAAAAACGGTTTATGGCGAAAGCGGCACCACTCTCCTTTCTATGGCCTGCCTGAATGACGACAAGGCGGTGGCTCTCAAAATGGCTGAACTCCTGATTAAGGCAGGGGCAAGCGTACAAGCAGTGCCTAATTTTGACGGCAACTATAATTGCGTTCCGCTACATTATGCAGCAGAAAAAAACAATCTCCCATTAGTAAAATTATTGGTGAAGCAGGGTGCTGATATTCACATAAAAAACGGCGAAGGCATGACCATTTTTCAAATGGCGGACGATTGGGAGCATCTGGATGCAGATATGAAGGAATATATCCGCAGTCTCCGGAAATGAAAATTGAGCGATAAAAATATTTTTAAATTTGGTGCGAAAAAAGTTTTTGTAACAAAATTTTTCGTATCTTTGTCGCCCCAAAACAGAAAGGAGAGGTGCTCGAGTGGTTTAAGAGGTACGCTTGGAAAGCGTATGTGCGGCAAAACTGCACCGGGGGTTCGAATCCCTTCTTCTCCGCCAAACGGATAGTTGGATTTTGGATGTTTCAATTTTTTTATCTACCTTTGTCCCGCTTTTAGAGAGAAAAGATAATTTAAAAAAGATATAAAGTTATAATGAAGTCGCATGTAAGTATATGGAATCAATGCTTGAAGATTATCAGAGATAATGTTTCTGAGAATGTTTTTGACACATGGTTTATCCCCATCACTCCGTACAAGTATGAGGATGACAATTTTACCATCCAGGTACCCAGTCAGTTTTTCTACGAATTTTTGGAAGAACACTATGCCGATATTATTTACAGGGCATTGGCACGTGTGTCCGAAAATCCCAATATCAACTTGGTTTATCGGGCGGTCGTGGATAGTTCCAGTCCGAGATCGCGTGTGACACTTCCGAGTGAACGTTTGGAGAGGCCGGACCCTCGAAAGATGGCAAAACATCTCAATCAATCGCCTGATGATTTTGCGGCATGGGAACCAAATATCAATCCACATCTGAGGTTTAACAACTATTTTGAAGGCTCGAGCAACAAAGCAGCCCGCACCATCGCGCTCAAAGTGGCTCAGGCACCGGCTAAAGACTTCAATCCTTATTTTATATTTGGGGCGTGCGGTGTTGGCAAGACGCATTTATGTCACGCGATAGGCAATCAGATATTGGAATCGCAACCGCAGAAGAAGGTGCTGTATATTTCGGCACACTTGTTTCAGGTACAATTTTCTGATGCTAAACTCAAAAATACCAGCAACGATTTTGTGCATTTCTATCAAGGTGTTGATGTGCTGATTTTGGATGATATTCACGAATTGGCGGGCAAACCCAAGACACAAGACGCTTTTTTTCACATTTTTAACCACCTGACGTTGATTGGAAAACAAATTATTTTTACCGGCGACAAGGCTCCGGCACAAATTCAAGGCTTGGAAGAACGTTTGCTGACCCGTTTGTCTTCGGGGCTAACGCTCGAACTTCAAAAACCGGATTTGGAACTTCGCAAGAAAATTCTCTGCAATAAAATTAAGCAGGACGGATTGAGCATTTCGGATGACACTATTGACTACATCGCCAAAAATGTGACCGACCACGTCCGCAATTTGGAAGGTATCATCACTTCATTAGTCGCTCATTCGCTGGTTTATCAGTGCAAAGTGGATTTGGAATTAGCGAAACGCATTGTGGAGCAAACAAATAATGTGCAAAAGAAGCAAATCACCTTGGAAAAAATTCAAGATGTGGTGAGCAACTACTTCAAAGTGAACATCAGCGATATTCATTCCCGGTCGCGCAAACGCGAAATCGTTCAAGCGCGTCAAGTGGCGATGTTTTTGGCAAAAATGCACACAGAATACTCATTTTCGCACATTGGCAGCGTGATTGGCAAGCGCGACCACGCCACAGTAACGCACGCCTGCAAATCAGTGCAAAACGACCTCGCCACCAACAAGGGCTTCAAAGCACGAGTGCAAGACCTGGAAGCACTCCTCAAAAATTAAGGCGAAATCTCTTAAACAGTCAGAATCAGCTGCATCACCGCCACATCCACATACCCCTGTGGAGTTTTCAGCCAGTTTTTTAACACCCCATTTTGTTCATAGCCGGACTTTTGGAACAATTGAAGGCTTGGCTGATTGGTCAGCGGCACGAAAGCATAAATCTGTTGCAAATGTAGTGTTTCAAACGCCTGTTTTGCCATCAGTGTGAGGGCTTGGCTGCCGTAGCCTTTTCTCCGAAACGGCTTATCGAGCAAGATGCCGATGCCTGCCCGTCCGTTCAGCGGGTCGAAATCGTACAGGTCAATCATGCCTGCGGGGGTGTTTGACTGCTGTTCTACAATCATCAGGCGGAGTTGGGCGGTTTGGAAGATGCTTTGATGCTGTTTGGCGAGGTATTTTCGCAGGGTGAATTTGGAGAAAGGGGTTAGTGTGGAGCCGTGACGCCACAATTCCGTGTCGTTTTCCCAACGATACAGCGTGTCCAAATCTTCCGGCTCTAATGCGCGTAATTGTATGTCCATCTGCGTGTTATGCTCAATTATTAATTCGGTTTTAAGCACTTAATCCAATTTCAGCACTGCGAGGAAAGCTTTTTGCGGCACTTCCACATTGCCGACCTGTTTCATGCGCTTTTTGCCTTCCTTTTGCTTTTCGAGGAGTTTGCGCTTGCGGGAGATGTCGCCGCCGTAGCATTTGGCGGTTACGTCTTTGCGGACGGCTTTGATGGTTTCGCGGGCGATGATTTTTGCGCCGATGGCGGCTTGAATTGCCACGTCATACTGCTGACGTGGGATGAGTTCTTTCAGTTTTTCGCACATCTTGCGACCAAACGTTACCGCATTGTCGATATGGGTCAGCGTGGAGAGCGCGTCCACCGGCTCGCTGTTGAGCAGGATGTCCATCTTGACCAATTTTGAGGGGCGATAGTCGTGCAGGTGGTAGTCAAACGAGGCATAGCCTTTGGAAATGCTTTTCAGTTTGTCGTAAAAATCAATCACGATTTCGCCCAGCGGCAGGTCAAAAATGATTTCCACGCGGTCGCCGGAGATGTAGTCCTGCTTCACCAAAATGCCGCGCTTGCCGAGGCAGAGCGTCATAATCGGACCAATGTAGGTCGTACTCGTGATGACCGACGAGCGAATGAAAGGCTCCTCGATGCACTCAATCTGCGTGGGGTCGGGAAGACCCGCCGGATTGTGCACGTCCTTGTAGCCGCCATGCTTGTCATACACCTTGTACGACACGTTGGGGACAGTTGTGATGACCTCCATATTAAACTCCCTGTCGAGCCGCTCCTGAATGATTTCCATGTGCAGCAACCCCAAAAAGCCGCAGCGAAAACCGAAGCCCAACGCCACCGACGATTCGGGCTGAAACGTCAGCGAGGCATCGTTCAATTGCAACTTTTCGAGCGAAGCCCGCAAGTTCTCAAACTCGTCTGTTTCAATGGGATACACGCCGGCAAAGACCATCGGCTTCACTTCCTCGAAGCCCGCGATGGCTGCCTTGCACGGGTTTTTGACGTGCGTAATTGTGTCGCCCACCTTCACCTCTTTCGACACCTTGATGCCGGAAATGATGTAGCCCACATTGCCGCAACTCACCTCTTCCTGCGGCGACATTTCGAGTTTCAGGATGCCCACCTCGTCCGCCTCATATTCCTTGCCCGTAGCCACGAATTTCACCAAATCGCCCTTCCGGATGCTGCCGTTCACAATCTTGAAATAGGCGATGATGCCGCGGAAGGAGTTAAAAACCGAGTCGAAAATCAGGGCTTGCAACGGTGCATCGGGGTCGCCTGTGGGCGGGGGCACCTTTTCGATAATCGTGTCCAGAATGGTGTAAACGCCTTCTCCCGTCTTGCCGCTGGCGCGGATGATGTCTTCGCGCTTGCAACCGAGCAACTCCACAATCTGGTCTTCCACCTCTTCGGGCATCGCGTTGGCGAGGTCCACCTTATTTAATACGGGGATAATTTCCAAGTCATTTTCCAACGCCATGTAGAGGTTGGAAATCGTCTGCGCCTGAATGCCCTGCGCAGCATCCACAATCAACAGCGCACCCTCACAGGCGGCGATGGAACGCGACACTTCGTACGAAAAATCGACGTGCCCCGGCGTGTCAATCAGGTTGAGCGTATATTCTTCGCCTTTGTAAGCATACTTCATCTGAATGGCGTGGCTCTTAATAGTGATGCCGCGCTCGCGTTCCAACTCCATGTCGTCGAGCACCTGCGCTTGCATGTCTTTGCCCTCCACCACATGCGTATACTCCAGCAAGCGGTCAGCCAGCGTGCTCTTGCCGTGGTCGATGTGCGCGATAATACAAAAGTTGCGAATATGTTTCATTGTTTGAAAATTTTGAGGTGCAAAGATACGAAATAGTTATGAGTTATGAGTTTTTTTTGTCTGTTGGTGTGTGTCTTGTTGAGCAACCATCCCCACCTTAGTAGCCAATGGTACCTCTCCCTACACCTCGCCCTTATTCCATTATTTCTTTCATTTTCAATAAGTTAAGCCACTATTTTTTTTCTGTTTGTTGCTACTTTATCATATCTTTTGAAAAATTAGTGCTATATCAAAAAAAGTTGTACCTTTGCACCGCGATTCACATAAATGTTTCATTCTTAAAAACTCGAAATTATGGCTGTAGAATACACCGTAAGCGAAAGGGGAAGTCTGTTAAATCCCTCGCAACCAAAGAAATGGTACGCTAATGCAAAAAGCACAGGCAATGTAGCTCTGCGTGCATTAGGCAAAAAAAATGCACAACGCAGCACCGTAAACCCTGCCGACACGCAGACGGTACTTGTGGCACTTACCGAAGATAAAATTGTCCGTTGGGGCAATTTTGGAGCATTTCAGGTAAATGTAAGCAGCGAAGGTGCAGAAACAGAAGCAAAGTTCAACGCCGCGCAGATTAAAGGCGGCAAGGTAGTTTTCCGACCGGAAATAGTCCTTAAAGAAATACAGAATAATCTGAAATATGAAAGGGCATAATCGTTTATTTAACAAGGTATATACTTTTTTGTAAAAATGTATATGTAGTTTTGTGCTCAAAATAATATCTCTAAATAAATAATGGGAAGATTAAAATGTAAAATATGGACAAATATCATACAACAACACATAGGTATGATATTATTAGATTTACTTACCTACATTGGTTCCATTGTTACTATTTGTGCAGTTTATTTTAATGAGAAAAATATACCATATTTTGATTTTTGGGGGGATTGGTTGATTCTTGCTTTCAGTATTCTAATGATTGTTGTATTTATTTATAAAATAAAAAAAACATTAAAATGGTCGTCAATTACAGTTGATAAAAATACGATTTTTTTTGAATATATTAGCTCTGAAATTGGAAAAGCAACAACTGTAATACAAAATATATCAGGTGATTTATCTTGGTTACAAAAACAAAAAGATTTGTATCAACAAGTAAAAGAAAACGGTATTAGAATTAAAATTTATTATTGTAAAGAAAATATTACAGATGAAACTACTAAATCTCTAATAAGTGAATTTGAAGCATTGGGAATAGAAATGATTCCTTATCCTTTTGATATACAGACATACTATCTGAAAGGATTATTTATTGACACAGACCAAGAGAATGCAAAATTTTATTCGTTTAATAAAATCAAAGACACAGACAATATAGAATGCCGACATTATTATCAAAATGATATTGAGTTTTCTTATGCCAAAGCATTTATAGAATATGTTGAAAAAAGCAATGATTATATAAAACATAATATTAGTAAAAATGTTGATAAAAAAACAATGTTAATTGGAATTGCGGGATTAAATAATATGGGAAAATCTACATTATGCAGAAAATTAAAACAAAAATTTGGAGACAGAGTCAAAATAATAGAAGATACTTTTATTGGTTCTATTAAAGAAAGTTCATTAGAGGTAGCTTTATATTGTTTATTAAATCAAATAATGATATTTAACAGAATGCGATTAACAAGTAATAGTGATGATATATTCATATTTGATAGAACCCCAATAGATAATTTTGCATTTGTGGATATTTATAAGAGAGATACCAAACTTGATGCTTATATTCAAACTTTAAAGAATGAAATAAAAGCATTTATTGATTCTTTTGATTTAATAGCATTGTTATTTCCTACAAAACAAAGTGCCTCCAAGTCAATGTATAAAGCCACAAGTGTACTTGATATAAAACAGAGGCAAAAACTGCATTCAACAATCCATGCTTTGTTTAATAAAAATTATTATGGTGATAAATTGTTGGAATATGAAATCATAAAATACAAAAAACAAGATGAATTTGAGGCAAGAATAGAAGAAATAGTTGATAAGATTTCCAATCGTATTGATAATTAACTTGATTTAGAGAAACACACAAATTGTTGATGCCGCTCTCTATTCGTCTCAAAGCTATATAGAATCCCCTTTTGTCTTATGCAATGTTTAACAATCACATAACTTATACTTGACAATAAACACAAGCACAAAAGTGAGTTTTATTACTTTCATTATTACCGAATTTGTAGTTAAACCTGTTAGGTCTTCGAAGACCTAACAGGTCTTTGAGAATTTTCAGCCCGCAATGACAAAGCCTTTTCTCACAAGAGCACCTCCAACATCTCAATAAAATACCCACCAACCACCGCGCGGGCTTTAAATCCGGTATGGGTGGGTTTGTCGGTGAATACCCAGTCGGACATTGGCATGCGGTCTATTGTTTCGTTTTGGAACAGATATAGCGGGTCGATGAACTGCTCGAAGGTGGCTTTGTCGTCTGCTAATGTGGCTGTCCACATTATCCAGTCGGTTTTTGTGTAGGTTTTCCTGTTGTCGAGCGGTAAGCCGTATTTGTTTTGTTTGCCGAGATAGTAGGCTATTTCTTTTTGCGCTACGTCTTTTGGGAAGATGTTCATTTTCAGGAGTTTATCCCACACGAGGTTGTATTTTTGGCTCCACGTGTTGGATTTGTCGAACGTGAGGCGGTAGTGGTCGCCGTCGTCTGCCATTTTCACCCATTCTGCTGCCATTTCTTTGGCTTTGGCGGTGTATTGCGCTGCCACATCCTGTTTTCCTAACATTTCTGCCAGTCGTCCATACGATGCAACGCCGATGATGGCTTTTATCGACAAGTTGGTGTTGTGCGCAAAGTGACCGGCAAAGTCGTCGGTGCACAACTGATTTTCGGGGTCTAAGCCATATTCCGCGAGGTAATTCGTCCAAGTCGTCAATACCTCCCAGTGCTTTCCGGCATACTTGGCGTTGCCCTCCACCGTGGCAATGGCGGCAATCAGGGCGAGCACGTTGCTTGCCTCTTCCACCGGCTACCTGAAACTGCCGCATCGTCATCGTTGGCATATTCCAGATAGACTTTTTTCCCCTGCAAGGCTTCGTCTAATGTGAAACTCCGTCTTACCCAAAGGAAGCCCCAATCCTAAAAAGCCTAACAATAATGCGTTCTTTTTCATCTTTTTATAAATTTTTGTTCCTACTCTTTCAAAAACCCATATTCATACACTTTAGGCTGTATTTTCAGGCCCAATTTTTTCAGTTCGTTTTTCAAATTGGTGTCTAATGCCGCGAATTGTTCGTCGGTCGAGCTGCTGTTCATTCTGCCGGCTCCGTTTCTGCCTTTGAAATATTCGCGAATTTCGTACAGCGAGGCATTGACATTGCCGGCGGCATCGCTTTTGAGCGTTTCGTGGTAGTATGCCCACAATGCTTTTCCTGCATCGAAAACGGCTTGCGCGACGGGGGAAAATTCTCTCGGTTTTCTGCCGTATTCAAATTGGGGTTCCGGTTCGCACACCATAAACACGTCCACTTGTTTTGCATAACCACCACTGCCACCGCCGCCAAAAGTTGTTTTCTTTCCCGCCAAAAAATCTGCCATAAATGTGGATTTGAAATTGTCCTTTGCCTTCACATCCTGCGGCCCAAATGGGAGCCAATGATTGACATAACCAACAGATACTATTTTGTTTTGATTATGAAACAATGTATAAATTAAACAATCATTTTGAAATTCAGTATCGGTTTTGTAACCGTCATTCGGATATAAAAATTGGTCGCGGTCGTTAAGCCATGTTGCCTCGATACAATGACGAACTGCAAAATAGACACAAGCCGTCAACAAATTATCTTTGTCCAATGCAAGCGTAGAAATATGGCTCGTTGGGATAAACGGACTTATTCGTAATTCGTTATTATGCTGAAAGTCAGTACTTGAATAACACAAATAGCCAATGTTTTTTTTCTCAATTGAAGTGTAGGTTTTTATCCAATCGGTGATATATTTTCCTTGGTTTGTAAAATATTTTTTTCGCTTTATAAAATTATCTTTTTTATCAAACACTTCTATCTCAAACTCTTGTGGTATTGGTCTGTTGGAAAACCGCCAAACAAGAAAAGCATACGGAAATTGTCCGGCTACATTGTCAAATGTGTCGGCAGGAACAATAAAACCGGTCAAAAAATCGGCATTAAAGATACTCCTAAAATTAACAAAATTGGTAGAATTTAGATATTTTAGCGTGCTGAACATCCCCAAACTTGCGTGCGGCAGTTCTCGGTAAATTCTAATCAGAAATTGTGCGAAAAGTTCGTTTTTCGCCTTGCCTAATTCCCTGCCGTATCGGGCTGCCGCTTTTGTTTTTGCTACATCTTTTTTGTTTGCACCCCTGCCGATGCCTGCCGATGCCTCTGCGATAGGTGGGTTTATGTAAATCAAAAGTCTCCGCTGTTTTTCCGGGTCAGTAATCACATCGCGCAAACTTTCGGGCAATTTGTCGAAACTGTCATTCAAAAAATCGAATTGAAACACATGTTCGGGCAGCAGATTGCCATCGGATTGCATAATTGCTACATCGGCGTGGTCGAGCGTGGATGCCCACACATTGTAAGTGTTGGTCAGCCCCACTTCCAAATTGCCCGTTCCGGCGCAACAATCCCAAACATAATACTCGCTTTGCCAATCGTTGCCAAACGTTTTTGCCAGATATTCCTGCGACTTGCGTACCCAGATTTGCGGCGTAAAAAATGCGCCTTTTCGTTCACGAATATTTTGCGGAATCAGCAAATCGCGGCGGTCAAAAATAAATTGGTAATACTCGCCGCGCGGCGGTCGCTCATATTTATTCCAAAATCGGGTATGTGCCTTGCCGCCGTCTTTAAACCGGATTTCGTCCGTGAGTGCTCTAATCCTGCCCTCGATATGCACTTTCGACTTGTAAAAAGTGTCTTGAAGGATGATTTGCAGTTTTTCTTCGAGCGTCTTGTTGTTTACGCTGAGCACATCGGCGCGAAAAAAATCGGCTTCGTTCACATTGCGAATATACAAATCTTTTTGGTCTTCCACCGACAGTTGAATGGTGTTCCAAACCTCTTTGAGCCATTTGTTGTAAATGATGACAAAATTGTTTTTTGTGATTTGTATTTTGTTGGTATTTTCCTGTCCGGCAACAAAATTTTCAGCAATAAATTCGCGCAACTCTTTTTCATCAGTGGCAAAATTAAAAACCACCATCCCACTACCACCGTCATTGCGGGCTTGACCCGCAATCCCCTGCCCTACATCGCTCTGTTGCCCAACATTCGGCTCCTTTTCAGGGGATTGCGGGTCAAGCCCGCAATGACAAGGTACAAGATATTTTGCTACAATAAGTTCCGTCTTCTTTGAAACACTTGACGGTGTTTCGTTCCAATTAAAATCATTGGTGCAAAAAATCGGCACAATGTGATGAAACTCGATAAAAGCAATTTTCTCCTTATCGAAAATACCGAGATACTTTGGCGGCATCACATCGTTGTCATACTGCCGCTTAATGGTCAGTATGAGTTGCGCAAAAGTCTTATTGATTTCGGCAATGTCTTTTTTGGATTCTGCCCATAGGAAAGTTTCGGCAAACAGACTCTTAGGCGAATGAACAAGAAAATCAATCCTGTCAGAGTCTATTTCAACCTTAAATTTGCTGAAATAGGCATCTTTAACCTTCGAGCGAAGGTCAAATTCGGATGTTCTGTCCTTAAAACTTGCCATACACACAAATTTTATTTCTTATACGCCACCGGAAAAGACGTAATGCGCAGTCGGGCTGTCCCCATCGGCACAAGCTCAATATCTTCAACCTTTGACGACTTCACACAATCGGGCGTTGGCAAAACGCCGCATAATCCGTGCTCATCTATCGTCCAGGAAGGCACTTGCCGTCCTTTGGCGTGTACCACGAGTGGCGAATTTTGCTGCGTGAACGGAAAATCATCTGCGGGCCATGCCCTTTTTTCTACCTTCAAATGCTGAAACGGCTGCTTTTCGTTCAATACTAAGGCGTAATTCCATGCGCTTGTCGGATAAATTTCATACGAAGGCCATTTCTCCGGGTCGGCGGTTTCCTGCCATTTGGAATCCCCGATAGCAGATTTTTTGCTATCAATTTTTTTGTATTCTTCCTTAATGTTCAGGGATAATGTCAGCGGTCCGTAATTCACGCTCACGCTATTTTGATTGACCTGCCATGTTTGCATGGAGAAATCCATCGGGACTGTAAGCGTTACCACATCGCCGTTTGCCCATTCCCGTTGAATGCAGGCATATTTTCCGGCTTCCAAGGTAGCTGATATTGCTTTCCCATTGATTTTCAATTGAGCTTTTTTTGTCCACGACGGGATGCGCAGGTAGAACGGGAATTGAACGGGTGCAGACGTATTAACCGTAAATCGTATCTGGTCGTCAAACGGATAGTGCGTATCTTCGATAACCGCTATCTCTGCGCCGTTGCCCACTTTCACGATTGCCTCGCAAGCACCGTAAATGGCTGCAGCAATGCCATTGTCGGGCGTTGCCAATACCAAGTTTTCGACGAAATAAGGCCAGCCCTGCGTGTGATTGTGCTGACAGCAACGGCTGCTAAACGGATTCATCGCCAAAAAAGGACCGCTGTTGTCAATACCCGGACGATGGTTTTCCGAATCGCTGATGACGTGATTGGGGCTGGTGATATAACGCAATGACTTGAAATCGGGCATCACGGCCGCCGGATAGGAGTTGAACGCCACATTTTCGCAATGTTCCGCCCACATCGGGTCGCCGGTGTAGCGCAGCAGCATTTCGTCTGACGACATTTGTTCCACGAAGCCGCAGGTTTCCGTTCCCTGATGCGGGTCGATGTGCCCCTGCCGTGCGTTTTCATCTGCTCCGAACATTCCGCCGGATGCCTGTCCGAAGGCGCGGCGAACCAGCCAGAAGTCGTTGTACGTGGCTCGTAAATCTGCCGAGTCTTTGCTTTGCAACCACCAGGTCGCCGGTTCGCGGAAGCATTGTGCGATATTCACATTGTGCCAGTTGGGCAATCGAGCGCTTTGTCGCCAATTAGCCGTATTGCGGTGTACTTTTTCGGCTAACTGAAGCAGCCGCGCATCGCCTGTACGGTTGTAAAGCCAGTAAACGCTGTATAAATTGTCGCCTCCGCGACTGTTTTCCCAATAATCTTTCAGAAAAAGTTCGTCGGGCAAAGCCAATTCCCACTCGAAATATTTGGTCATAAAAGGGAGGACACGTGCATCGCCGGAATATTCGTAGTACGACTGCAGGCACCAGAGCATAATCATATTGCCCCAGAGGTCGGGTCTGCCTCTTTTTTCAATCCACGGACCGAAATAACCGTCTTCACGCTGGCTGTTCAACACGCCTTCTATCCAAATCTTGGATTCGGCAATGATTTTCGGGTCGTTGAGGATATACCCCAGATTGGCGAAACCTTTCAGCCAGTAAGGCACTTCTTCCCACCCGTATTCGCCTTTTCCATCCGGACTTAGCCAGGCATTTTTGTCTTTTTGCAACCATGCGCTGATTTCGCCGAGTTGCCCTGTCAAGCCGTCGCGCTGCAATTCCAAATAACGCTTCAGCCAACCGGTCGGCTTCACTTTTCCGACCGGCAGTTTGATGAAATGGTCGGGCAGGAGCGGTTGCAGATTGCCTTTGTAGTAACTGTTTGTTGCTTCTACGGACGGTCTGTCAACTATAGTAACTTCGTTGGCAGTACAGCCGCTAAACCCAACGACCGCTAATAGCAAACCGGTCAGAAAATAGCCTGTTTTTTTTATTGTTGTGTTCATAAATTTTCTAATTTATTTAAATTTTATTTCACCGAAAACTTATAAATGCAAGTTTGCGTATAAACTTCGCCCGGGTTCAAACGGGTGGACGGGAAATTGGCATGGTTGGGGCTGTCCGGATATTTTTGTGTTTCCAAGGCTACCGACTCTCTGAAATTCAGCGGTTTGCCGTATTTTCCGGTGCTCGTTCCGTCAAAGAAATTGCCGCAATAAAATTGTATAGCGGGCTGGTCGGTAAACACTTCCATAAATCGTCCGCTCTCCGGCTCGTATAAGGATGCCGCAAATTCGACTTCTTTTTCCGTCCGGCGGTCGATTACCCAATTGTGGTCATACCCGCTCCCATTTTTTAATTGAATGTTTTCGTCTTCGATGCGCTCTCCGATGGCGGTAGGCGTTCTGAAATCGAAAGGCGTTCCCTCTACGGAATCAATTTCGCCGGTCGGAATCAAAAGATTATCCACCGGAGTGGTTCGAGAGGCATTGATTGCCAACACATGGTCGAGGATAGTGCCATTGCCTTCGCCCTTCAAATTAAAGAACGAATGATGCGACAGATTGACGACCGTCGGCTTATCCGTAACGGCTTCGTAGGTCACCTTAAACTCATTTTCAGGCGTGAGCGCATAGCACATCTTGATAGCCAACGCGCCCGGAAAACCATCCTGTCCGTCCGGCGAAGTGTACGACAGGAGCAACTCATTTGCCGTCACATTTTCGACCTTCCATACCACACGGTCAATGCCTTTGAGACCTCCGTGCAGGGTTTGTCCGTTGTTGTTAAGTGGGAGTTGATAACTTGTGCCGTCAATACTGAACTGCCCTTTGGCAATTCGATTGGCATAAGTTCCCACTACCGCGCCGAGAAAGCGCTCGCCGGTGTTGTTGATGTACCGGTCAATGTTTTCATACCCCAAAACGACATCTGCCGCCTTCCCGTTTTTATCGGGAACCCAGAGCGCAACCACCCGCGCACCATAATTAGTTACTTGCATCGTGATACCGGTGCCCGACGACAAGGTATAAAGCGATACCTTTTCGCCATCAACTGTTGTGTCAAAATCAGCTGCATTAAACAACTGCAACTCTTGTTTCTGAGAACAAGAGAACAAGGTGCCAAACAGCACCAAACTCACCATTTTTCTTGTAAATTTCATTTTTATATATTTTTAATAATTAAACTTTCGCAAACCCATAACTCTTTGAAACAGAGCAAAAAAAACGCAGCATCGCATCTGGAAAAGCCACCAAAAATCAGTAACTTTGTGCCATAAAGACAAAACCTGAATAAAATGCGACGCGACAAAGGTACAATAAAAATTTCAAAAATGAAAGAAAAATCGGCAAATTTTTCGCAAACGGTGTTTTGTCCCGCAGGGACAGCACAATGCGGCTATCTATGTCCCGCAGGGACAGCACTTTATTAACCGTAGACTTCAGTCTACGGGAGTGACGAACCCACACCCCAAAGTCCCGCATGGGACGACACATTGTGTATACCGTAGACTGAAGTCTACGGTTAATAAAGTGCCGTCCCATGCGGGACTAATGGAATCTTAGCATTTTTATACCGTAGACTAAAGTCTACGGTTAATAAAGTGCTGTCCCTGCGGGACAAAACGGTATTTCTCCTCGTGTTCGGGCGTTCAGCCCGTTCTGTCATTGCGGGCTTGACCCGCAATCCCCTGTTCTGCATTGCTCTGTTGTTCAACATCCGGATGTTAAACCTGTTAGGTCTTCGAGACCTAACAGGTTTTTCGAGGCATGCCCGTAATGACAAAAAAAAATAAACGCAAAAAAAATGTTAAATTTTCAACGAAAGCATTGAATATTTAAAAACATTTACTACCTTTGCCGCCGTTATCACGAATCGTCTTTGCGGGCTTGACCCGCAAGCCCTCGCGACAACAAATTTATTGACAATTAAAAGTAGATTTTATGCGAAGAACATTCAAAAACATTGCGCAAACTTTGCTATTAAATAGCATTATCTTTGCAGGGGGGGGGGGGCAAACTTCGCTAAGAGCGGAAGCTCTCCAAGAAGCTAAAATCGCCGTCACAGGCGTGGTGTCCGATGCGGATAGTCCCGGCATCGGAGCCGGTGTTACCAAAAAAGGCATTCCGGGCAATGGTGTCGCAACCGACATCGCCGGAAAATACTCTCCCCAAGTATCGCCAAGTGCCACCATCGCGGTGGCGAATTCAACAATCAATTTTACTTTGTCGGAAGATGACGCGAACCTCGATCAGGTCGTGGTGGTCGGCTACGGCATGCTCAAAAATGTATTAATTTAAATATTTATGATAATGAAAACAAAAAAAATCTTTTTGATGGCGGCTACGGCTGCCTTGCTACTCACAGCAGAAAATGTGCAGGCGGCAGACACTGTCCGCATTGCGTGGACAAGCGGTGCCAAAAACTTCTCTTACACCGCGAGTGGTAACATTACGGTGGATTGGGGCGATGGCAGCCCTGTAGAAACTTTCACGAGCGGCTCGGCATACCCTGACCCTTATGCCTCTGTTTACGACAAACAAGGTGCTTACACCGCCATCGTTGCAGGCGACAACCTCACCGTGTTAGAAATCAACAACCAAAGCGTGCTGGCGGTGGACCTAAGCAAGGCACACAGCCTCACCTCGTTGAAGTGCTATAACAACCTCATCACCGACGGCAACCTAATACTCAACACCAACGGCTCACTCACCGTGGACGTAGGCGACAACTACCTGAGTGCGGCGGCACTCAACGCGCTGGGCAGCAAGTTTTCGCCCGTCAGTGGTATCACCACACAAACCTTTACCTCTATTGCCACTGTGGGCAATCCTGTAACCCTCAAGGGTGGCAGCAACACTTACAATACTACGCTAATCAGTAAAAACAACACTGTCATCGCCAATGACGGCGCAAATTACACCATCAGCGGCAACGACATCACCTTTTTGACCGAAGGTGCCTACCGTGTTGTAGTGGAGAACATCGGGTCCGGCGGCTCTCACACTGTAAACAACTACGTCACCGTAGTGAGCGGCTACACCGACCAGCAGATAGACATCACCTTAGACACCAAGGGCAGCACGGACTCCACCGTCTTCTCCCTGAGTGCCTCCTACGGACAGCCCTTTGACGTCGATTGGGGTGATGGCACTACGGAAACCTACTACGGCACGGGCGAAAAAGCACCCATCAACGTCACCACAGGTATGTCGCCCCTCACTCTGGTGCACAAATATACCACCGCAGGCAGCAAAAACGTAAGCATCACCGCCCCCTTTGGCACACTGCTCACGGCACTTAATGCCAACCACAACGACGGTCACTCCGTCTTCACTGCCTTAGATGTAACCAAAGCCCCCGCCTTGGAGCGGCTGCTTTGCGAGAGCCACAACCTCGCCACCCTCGATGTGCGCAACAATCTCTGGCTCGGACGCTTGAACTGCGGCTACAACCGCCTCACAACGCTGCAACTCAGCACTGCCACCAACGGCTACCACCGTTTCAGCAGTGCCAGCATTCTGGTGGAATGTCAGAACAACCGCATAGACACCGTAGAGATTGGCACACGGCACGATATTAATTGTAGTAATAACGCCATCAGCCTGCAAGGGGCGTACAACATCAAGCAGACGACCCAGGTTGGTGCCGTCATTGGTGACCAAAACAGGTGGTTCAGCGGTGCGGCAAACGTGCCCATTCCCCTGGTGGATATGGTTGCCACGAATGAAACGGTGAAGAACAGCGCGGGCACCACCCTCAGCAGCGGCAGCGGCTTCACCTACACACAAGGCACAGGCATTACTTTTGATGCGGCGGGCTACTACACAATGGAATTGACCAGTACTGACGTTTCAGGCGGCAAGGTGATATACAACTTCAACGTAGGCATGGGCGTACAGTCCATCACCTCTGACTGGACAGCCGCCACCACCGCCAAGTCCTTTACGCTGGAGGCGAACAATAGAGACTTCACCGTCGATTGGGACGATGGCAACACAGAAACCTACACAGGCAAGGGTACGGGTACGTCCCTCACGCTCTCGCACACCTACGCTGCTGCGGGCGACTACACGGTGAGCATTGCCGCTGTGGATGGTTCTTGCGCTTTCTATACGCTTGACCTCAGCAACAAGGAACTCACAAGCCTCACGCTCTCTACGCCCACGCTCACAACCCTCAACGTGAGCAACAATCGCCTCACGCTGTCACAACTCAAAGACATAACAGACCAAAGCGGAACTGCCTCTGTTACCTACGGGGTGCAAACCCTGCCGCAGGTGGTAACGGATATAAACGTTGAGCACGTGATAGACGACACATACAACAACTCCACCGTCAGCGTGCGGAAAAAGCGGTTTGCCGATTGGAGCGTGGCAGCGGGAGGTGATTACACCTGGACGCAAGGCGACGGCAAGATTAAGTTCAACACTGACCAGTGGCAGTACGAGGTAACGCTCGAAAACGCGGCGCTGACTGGTGCGTCGGTGAAACAGACCTTTGAGGTGGGCGATATGCCTTCCCCCAACGTGAAAGTAACCTTCCGCATCACCGACCCGACGGTGCAAAAGCCTAAGTTGTATGTCGACATCCCCGCAGGGAAAAGTATCACCGTAGATTACGGCGACGACATACAAACAGCCACCTTCACGGCCATTGGCACAGACATCTATGATATAACCAACAATATCAGTTACACCGCCGCCGGCACTTACACCATTACCTGCACCACCACCGATATGAACGACCACTTTACGAAGGTGATTATACAAGATTGCAGGGCAAAGAGCATTACCGTTGATGGCAGCAGCGAGACGCAATTGGCAGAGTTAACTATCCAAAACACGGATGCCGATACGCTCACGTTCGTTGATTGCTCAAGTGTAACTAACTTGAATGCTGGCAACAACGCCTCTCTTGTGGCAGTGAATGGTTTTGCCTCCCTTACATCCCTGACCGGTGATGTTGACTTTTCAGGGGGTATGATGTCCATGCAAGCGCAGTTGGATTTGGTGAACAGCAAACCGGTAGGTTCTTATTCTCTCTACGCATACTACCAACTGATGCCCACGCAATGGGTGAGCACTAGCGTGGCGCAATTGCTCGATGACCGCGCTACCACCACTGGTTCTACTGTGACCGTTTACAAGCCGCTACTCAATATCGAAGAATGTAGTCCCGGCACCGACTATACATTGGATGGGAATAGAGCCAACATTACCTTTAACACTGCCGGTGAATATACGGTAATAGTAAAAGACCTTTCCTCATTCGCCAATCCTATAGGCTCAATATACACCTTTGTGGTGGACGGTGCGGCAGTAACGGTGCCCAAGCGGACGGTTCCGTTCACCGAGGATACTTTTCTTCCTGACACATGGCGGAGGCTTTCTTACGGCATAGCTGTCTGGCACACTAGCTTCACAGAGGGTAAAGATGGGGGCGGAGGTATCGTTTTGGAAAGATACCCAGAGACTATCGCGCCTGAAGGAGTAAACCCCTACTGTCACCTCTTTTTTGATGTGGAGTTCCCCACTGTCGGTAGTAACACTAACTTCCGATTGACGTTTGACTATAAACTCGCCGCTGACTATTCCTCATCCCTATTTTGTAATCTGTCGGATACGAGCAGAGTACCGAATATGATGACTAGTCCTGTCGGCGTTATTCTTGGAGCATTCAACGTTAAAGGCAGTTGGCAAACGGCTACCGTCAACTTATCCGCCGCCCAATACGCCGGTACAGTGAAGCGGCTGATATTATTTACGGATTATCTTCACGCCGAGACCGGCATCCTTATAGCCCTTGACAACCTCAAAATCGAGACGGTGAGCACCTATACGGTAACGTTCGACACCGATGGCGGCACAGCGGTAAGTTCGCTCGATAATGTGGCAGATGGCGCACACATCAGCGCACCCTCCCCACCTACCAAAGGCGGCTTCACCTTTGGCGGCTGGTACAAAGAGGCAGGCTGCACCAGTCAGTGGAACTTCGCCACCGATGTGGTAACAGCCAACCTCACCCTCTATGCGAAATGGCTCAACCACTATACGGTCACCTTCAACACCGATGGCGGCACAGCGGTTGCTGCATTCACTGATGTGGTAGATGGCTCAACCATCACCGCCCCCGCCGCCCCTACCAAGTCCGGCTCCACCTTTGTGGCTTGGTACAAAGAGGCAGGTTTAACCAATGCTTGGAACTTCGCCACCGATGTGGTAAGCACCAACATCACCCTCTATGCGAAGTATGACGTTTATGTAACGGGCGTAACGCTCAACAAGGGCACGCTCTCGCTTGCAGTGGGTGCAGATGAAACCCTCACGGCCACCGTTGAGCCGAACAATGCCACTAACCAGGGTGTAACGTGGGTGAGCAGCGACGATGGCAAGGCCAGCGTGGACAACACGGGCAAGGTGACGGCGGTCGCCGTAGGCACAGCCACTATCACCGTTACCACCGACGACGGTAGTTATACAGCAAATTGTGACGTAACGGTGACACCTATAGCGGTAACGGGCGTAACGCTCGACAAGACCTCAACCACGCTTGCTATCGGCGGTCAGGAGACCCTCACGCCCACCGTTGCGCCGAACAATGCCACCAACCAAAATGTAACGTGGAGCAGTAGCAACGGGGCAGTGGCAACGGTGAGCAATGGCGTCGTAACGGCACATACCGCAGGCACAGCCACTATCACCGTAACCACCGCAGACGGCAACAAGACAGCAACCTGTGCGGTAACGGTGAGCGCAGCAAGTGTTGCGGTAACGGGCGTAACGCTCGACAAGGCCACAACCACGCTTGTCATAGGTGGTCAGGAGACCCTCACGCCGAACATTGCGCCAAACAATGCTACCAACCAGAATGTAACGTGGAGCAGTAGCAACGGGGCAGTGGCCAGCGTGAGCAATGGCGTCGTAACGGCACATACCGCAGGCACAGCCACTATCACCGTAACCACCGCAGACGGCAGCAAGACAGCAACCTGTGAGGTAACGGTGAGCGCAACGAGTGTAGCGGTAACGGGCGTAACGCTCAACAAACCTTCAACAACGCTTGTAATAGGCGGTCAGGAGACCCTCACGCCGAACATTGCGCCAAACAATGCTACCAACCAGAATGTAACGTGGAGCAGTAGCAACGGGGCAGTGGCAACGGTGAGCAATGGCGTAGTAACGGCAAAAGCCGCAGGCACAGCCACTATTACCGTAACCACCGCAGACGGCAACAAGACAGCAACCTGTACGGTAACGGTGAGTGCAACAAGTGTAGCGGTAACGGGCGTAACGCTCAACAAGAGCACAACCACGCTTGTCGTAGGTGGCATGGAGACTCTCACGCCGAACATTGCGCCGAGCAATGCTACCAACCAGAATGTAACGTGGGGCAGCAGCAACACGGGCGTTGCCGAAGTGGATGGCACGGGCAAGGTAACGGCAAAAGCCACAGGCACAGCCACTATCACCGTAACCACCGCCGACGGCAGCCATACCGCTACATGCACGGTAACGGTAAACGCAGCAGGCACTGCTATCGAAAGCATTGATGCAGAGCAGTTGGCGGTCTATCCCAACCCCACCACCGGCATCGTAAACATCCGCAACGCCAACGGCGCAGAGGTGCAGGTATATAACCACATCGGGATATTACAACACCGCACCACTGAAAGCCGCATAGATTTGTCAGCATATCCTAACGGTGTTTATCTGTTGAAGATAGGAGGGCAGACTTTGAAAGTGGTGAAAAAGTAGAGTTTAGTTATTAGAGTTTAGAGTTTAGTAGAAAAACTATACTCTAAACTCTAATAACTAAACACTAAATTATTGACAATTGGCATATTTTTTTTGTAAAACGATAAAAAAATCATACCTTTGCACAAAAAATATGTATGCAAAATAGTTCGCCTCGTCCGAAATATATCAATTACAGCAAGGAATTTACTTGCGTGCCTGCGGAGTTCTTCGACAAAGATAACCGTTTGAGTTATATGCGGTTTTTGTTTGGCGATGGCAAAACGCGTGTGGCTCCTACGGGTGTTGTGATGCATCAAAGGCTTGCTACTCAGAATATTGTGGTGATTCATGCGGTGTCAAAAGAGGAATATGACACTGTCAAACAGCTATATCCCGGTTGCGAATTTACCCACATTATGGTGCAGCTCATTGATGCCTATTCCAATTCGTTGAGCACACCGGCAGGCAAGCGAATGGTGGTGAATCCGACCATGCAAGGCATTGATATTGTGTGCTTTGAACGTAATGAATTGCTGCTTGCCAACCATTTCGACAACACAAAAATAGAAGAAATGGTTTATTTCACGCTTCTCATTTGGAACCACTTAGGCTTCAATCAGGAGGCGGATACCCTTTGCATCACCGATATTAATAATGCGGAATTAACGCGCAAATTGCAAGAATATATTCGCCATATTGTGGTCGGTTGAGAATTATTTGAAAAAAAATTTGTACTTTTGCGCTCGAAGTTCAAAAATTGGATAAATACATGGAATATAGACTATATAACGGACAAAACTGTCCCAGATGCCCGAAAAGAGGGGGAAGTTGCATCAAAGCATGCGGCAAGCTTGACACGTTCGACTGGTTGGGCGACATTGACGAGGCTCAAAACGCCACCGACTATGTGGAGGTGCAATTTAAAAACACGCGCAAGGGTTATTTCCTGAACAGCAATAAGTTAGAACTGACAAAAGGCGATGTGGTTTCCGTAGAGGCTTCGCCCGGACACGACATTGGAACGGTCACGCTGACAGGACAATTGGTGCTTTTGCAGATGCAAAAAAACCGCATCAAGCCCGGTACAGAGGTCAAACGGGTGTATCGCATCGCAAAACCCGTGGACATGGAAAAATATGAAGAGGCGAAAGCGAAGGAGCAGGACACGATGATTCGTTCCCGCAAAATTGCCGAACATCTGGGTCTGCAAATGAAAATCGGCGATGTAGAGTATCAGGGCGATGGTGGGAAAGCGATTTTTTATTACATTGCCGACGGGCGGGTCGATTTTCGCCAGTTGATTAAGGATTTGGCAGTCGCTTTTGGGGTGCGCATCGAGATGAAACAAATCGGAGCGCGTCAGGAGGCGGGTCATATCGGCGGAATGGGTCCCTGTGGTCGCGAACTTTGCTGTTCGGGTTGGATGAATCATTTTAATTCCGTTTCGACCGCTGCTGCCCGTTTTCAAGATATTTCTCTCAATCCGCAAAAATTGGCGGGGCAATGTGCCAAGTTGAAATGCTGCTTCAATTTTGAGGTGGATGCCTATATGGAGGCTCTGAAGCAGTTTCCTCCGCGCGAAATTCCGTTGGAAACGATGGACGCAACCTATTTTCATTTCAAAACGGACGTGTTCAAAGGCGTGATGCAATATTCCACGAGCAAACAGTTTGTGGCAAATTTGGAAACAATCACCGCAGAACGCGCTCATGAGGTGATGCGGATGAACAAAAACGGGCAAAAACCGTACAAACTCAACGAAAAAAAGGCGTACGGAGAGCCTCCAAAAGAATATCAGGACATCCTGGAAGGAAGTGTGAGCCGCTTTGACCGAACCAAAAAGAAGAAGAACAGGCAATCGCGACAAGACAGATTCCCGGGCGGGCGACCACAAGCACCTCAGAGGTCGTTTACGCCTCCGGCGGCGGCAACTCCATCAGCGGCGACTCCATCAGCGGCGACAACTCCACCACCGGCTTCAACTCCACCGGCTCCACCGGCTACGCCGGCTCGCAAAGTGCTCGTAAAAAAATCTCCCAATGCGTAATAAATACTTGCTAATCATCGGTTTGATGCTCCTGCCGGTCGCTTGTGACCTGATGCCGGAAATCTATTACCAATTTCGCTCTTTTCCGCAATCGGAATGGAATGTGCAGGAGGAAATTCGCTTTGAAGTGTCCATAGACGATACCACAGAGCATTATAATGTCTATATCATCGTACGCAACACCGACAAGTACAATTTTAGCAGCATTCGATTGATTGTGGACATCCTCAACACGGACCACACAACGCAGACGGACAGCCTTCACGTCCAATTAGCCGACAGCAACGGGCGGTGGTATGGCACCGGCATCAGTCTATACGATGTTGAAATTCCCTATCAAACGAACATACAATACCCTGACTCGGGTGTTTGTGTGTACACCATCCGTCAGGGTATGGCTGAAAATCCGTTGCAAGGCATCTCCGATGTGGGATTGCTGGTGGTGCGAAATTAACCGTCACGAACACCCTTTACACCCCTCACAACAACTGCATCCTGCGTTTTTATCCTTGCGAAACAACTTCCGCAAGGTATAAACAAGTGCCGCTGCGCCGATGATTGCTATGCCAATGTACTGCATTTTTTTCTGCTTTTGGATTGCTTGCTTGCGGTAATGATTTTTTTCTTTTCGGCATCCATATCTACTGCCAAATGTGCTCCTTTTTTCAATTCCGATTGGAGAATTAACTCGGCGAGTTCGTCTTCCAGATACTTTTGAATGGCACGTTTCAGCGGTCGTGCACCATATTGCGCATCGTAACTTTTGGAAGTGATAAATTCTTTGGCAGTGTCCGAAATAGTCAGGTCGTAGCCCAACTCCTTCACGCGCTTGTAGAAATGGTCTAATTCGATGTCGATAATTTGGTTGATGCTGTCTTTGCTCAACTGGTCGAACGTGATGATGTCGTCCACGCGGTTCAGAAATTCGGGGGTGAATGTTTTGTTCAACGCCTTTTTTATGATGCTGTCGATTTGTGCTTTGTCCTGCGCTTCGGATGCTTTTTGGCTGGCAGATGCGAAGCCGATGGCTTTTCCAAATTCCTTCACCTGACGACTGCCTACGTTGGAAGTCATGATGAGAATCGTGTTTTTGAAGTCAATCACGCGCCCCATACTGTCGGTCAGTCGTCCTTCGTCCATCACTTGCAGCAGCAGGTTGAATACATCCGAATGTGCTTTTTCGATTTCGTCCAGCAGCACCACAGCGTATGGTTTGCGGCGCACTTTTTCGGTCAGTTGCCCGCCTTCTTCGTAGCCGACGTAGCCCGGAGGTGCTCCAATCAGGCGCGACACGCTCATTTTTTCCATGTATTCCGACATATCAATGCGGATAAGCGCGTCTTCCGAATCAAACAGATATTCTGCCACTTTTTTTGCCAAATAGGTTTTGCCGACACCCGTTGGACCTAAGAAAAGGAACGTGCCGATGGGTTTGCCGGTGGCTTTCAAGCCCACACGGTTGCGCTGAATGGCTTTGACCATCTGGCGGACGGCTTCTGCCTGACCCACCACTTTGCTTGTCAGCTCTTTCTCCATGTCGAGCAATTTCTTGCTTTCGGATTTGGCGATACGCGAAACGGGAATGCCTGACATTTGTGCCACTATCTCTGCCATTTTGTCAGCATCCACTGTCTGCTTGCTCACTTGCAAACCGTCTTTCCACTTGGCTTGTGCCTCTTCCAATCGCACGGTCAAATCGCGTTCGGCATCCCTGTAGCCTGCTGCCAGCTCGAAATTCTGCTCCTCGGCGGCCTCCACTTTGCGTTGCCGGATTTCGCTAATTTGCTTT
This sequence comes from Candidatus Symbiothrix dinenymphae, assembly GCA_001417715.1. Classification (GTDB taxonomy): domain Bacteria; phylum Bacteroidota; class Bacteroidia; order Bacteroidales; family Azobacteroidaceae; genus Azobacteroides; species Azobacteroides dinenymphae. The sequence goes on along the minus strand of BBRT01000041.1, from coordinate 16,666 downwards.
TCCATCGTTTCAATTTCGGTGGGCACCTCGATATTGGCAATGTGGGTGCGCGAGCCTGCCTCATCCATCGCGTCAATGGCTTTGTCGGGGAAATTGCGGTCGGTGATATAGCGGTCGGTCAATTTGACGCACAAATCCAATGCCTCCTCAGTGTATTCCACATTGTGGTGCTCCTCGTATTGCGGCTTGATATTTTCCAAAATTTTGCGCGTTTCTGCTGCTGTGGTGGGTTCTACAATGATTTTTTGGAAACGCCGTTCGAGCGCGGCATCCCGTTCGATGCTTTTGCGATATTCGTCCATCGTGGTGGCGCCGATGACCTGAATGGCACCGCTTGCCAACGCCGGTTTGAGAATATTTGCCGCATCCATCGTACCACTGGCACTGCCTGCGCCCACCATCGTATGAATTTCGTCCATGAAAAGGATGACATCCGGATTGCGCGAAGCCTCCATCAGAATACCCTGTATGCGCTCCTCAAACTGCCCGCGATATTTCGTACCTGCCACTATGGCAGTCATATCCAAATTGATGATGCGCTTGTCAAAAAGCATCCGCGACACCTCCCGCTTGGCAATGCGTATTGCCAGACCTTCCACGATAGCCGATTTGCCTACGCCTGCCTCACCAATCAGCACGGGGTTGTTTTTCTTGCGGCGACTGAGAATTTGCGACAGCCGTTCAATCTCGGTTTCACGTCCCACCACAATGTCCAAACGCCCCTCTGCCGCCTCGTGTGTCAGGTCGGTGCTGAACAGGTCGATGGTGGGCGTGCTCGATTTTTTGGGGATAGAGGCTGTTTTCGCCGCATCTTTGGCGGTAGCGGTGGCGGTGGCAGTCGCTGTAGCAGTTTTCTTATTATTGTTCGACGGAGCCTCATCGGTGCTATGTCCATCTTCGCTATTTATAGCAGCTGCCTGTGGCACATCGCCGTGAAGGGCTGCAATGGCTTCGTAAACACGTTGATAATCAACATTATACTCAGTCAAAACGCGGTAAGCCAGCGAGTCCTGATTGCGCAACATCGCCAGCAGCAAATGTTCCGCATCCATCTCGTCGCGGTTCATGTGAATAGACTCTAACACGCTCACACGCAGAAGCGTATCTACACTTTTGTCCACCGTCAACTGACTTTCAGCCACATAGCTGCCTTCTTGATACATCGCATTGTCTAATGTCTGTTTCAGGGCATTGGCATCCACACCCAACCGGCGCATCAGCAACGACGCCGTGTTCTGTTCGTCACGCAGCATACCGAGCAAAATGTGCTCAATAGACACCTGTGGGTTATGTAAGCGACCGGCTTCTTCCTTACCAAACATCAAGATGTCCCGCACCTCAGTTGAAATTTTCTTTTTCATCATCATTATATTGTCTTTTTTTTACCATATTGTTTCACGCTGCAAAGGTAACAAATATTATGCCAAATAACACTGTTTTTTGCAAAAAAAAATCTCCACCTTGCGGCAGGGATTTTTTTGACATAGATTGGGTTTCAAACGCTCAATTGCCGGCATCAAAATCCCAGGTCAATCCTGCCGGTTTAGTCGTTGTAAACTCAACTGTCGTACCGTTTTGTGTTTGATACACTTCGCTCCAACCCTTTGGTAAAGAAAGATTCTCAAATTTCAGGGTCCCGCCGTCCCCGGTGGTAGCAGTCCCGTTCACAATGGCAGCCTTGTCAAGATAATAAAATGCGACTACGGTCGTAACACCCCCATCACGTTTATAATAATGGAAGGAACCAACTACCGTTTCACCGCGATAAGCCGTAATTTCGGCAACCCTCACACTCTTAGTATCCGAAGGAGTTACCGTTATGGTTGAGGTTGAAGGCATACCTGCTGTTAATGTTTCTAATTGCGTAGCCGTAGGCTTTGGCAAAGTGAGCGTGAAGCCACCAGCTGCATACGCCCCGGTCGCGATTACACCGGTGCTGCCAGAGCCAATCGCTTTTACAGTTTCAACCGTTACATCATTAGTGCCTTCAGTCGCACTGATAACAAGAGTATCAGCTGTCTGAGTGTTGTTGTTGTTGTTGTTCTCATTCTCATTCTCATTGTCACTTTCTTTGTCACAACTTGTGAAAGCTACCGCTGAAACAGCCAAAGCTGCCAGCAAAAATACATTTTTAAATTTTGTCATTTTTTTAATTTTTAAATTAGACATTTTTTACTAAAATTTTTTGTTCCTTCTACTCGTAAGGCTTTTTGTAGGAAATAAACCGCCCGTGATTAGGAGTTTCTGCTCTCCCTGCGCTATTTTTTGAGTGTTAACGGCAGTTTCACTTCGCCAATTTGTTAAGAACAGTAGCGATTCTGCTGACCTAACCAAGCGGTTAAGGTATATATAGTAGCGGCTGTCACCCGCATAAGTGCATTGTCCAAAATAGCACAACAAAAAAGCCGCAAAAGGATAAAAAAACATCCTCATGCAGCTAAATATCAAAAAAATGTGTCTTAAATCAATGAAAAAGCCCTCACAACTCGCTGATAATGAGCGAGTTAGGGGGGGGGGGGGGGTATAACCTGTTGATAACTTTGTTCATAACTTTTCTTTTTCTTAAATTTCGGGCGCAAAGGTAGGTATTATTTTTTTAATTGCCAAATTTTTTTCAGGGAAACTCAGCAATTCGGGTTGATACATTCCCTTGTTGAAATTTTCAATGAACAACTTTTCTTTGTCTGTAAATATCATTAAACCGGACAAATAACTCATTACCATAGTTTTAGCCTGCTCAAAATCAAATTTTTCGGTTTTACGCAAAAGTGGGATTAAGGCAGCCCTGATTTTTGGATAATTTATTTGTCTTAGTTTGCTATACTCAAAGTCGACTTTTGAAAAATCCGAGCCGACAACAAGATAAAACGTAACAATTTTCCTTAAAATTTCTTGCTCTGTTATGTTGAAAATGTTGTTTTGCAACATATTATTTACATCGTAAAGGTCGCGTGGCGAACTTCGGGCAATGAGTGCATTGATTTTACTGCCCAAAAAGTTGGCTAAATCTTTTTTTCAGGTGCTATTTTTTGCAAACGGTGTTTTGTCCCGCAGGGACAGCACTTTATTAACCGTAGACTTTAGTCTACGGTATAAAAATGCTCAGATTCCATTAGTCCCGCATGGGACGACACTTGAGATTGGGTGCAATTTTGCTGAATAGCAATGTGTCGTCCCATGCGGGACTTGGGGGAGGCGGTGGCTCCGTCACTCCCGTAGACTGAAGTCTACGGTTAATAAAGTGCTGTCCCTGCGGGACACAGAACGCCGCATTGTGCTGTCCCTGCGGGACAAAACACCGTTTGCAAAAAATAGCACCTGAAAAAAAAGATTTAGCGCAATTTCGCCTTTGTTTGTGGTGCTGATGGCGGTGCCGGGTCGGCTTTCAACGTCCATAACTTCGCTAAAAAAATCTTCCAATCGCTCTTTTTTTTGTAGGCATCCAATGGAGTAGCGGGTACATACAGCGTATTGGTATGTATACCATAAAAACTATAACTGCCTCTTTAACCTTGCCTCATGCGCTCGAAGCTTCCCATACAGCCGCGCATAGTTGTAATACCCGCTCACGAAGTGCTCTACATCATCTATTCTTACGCGGTAGTCGTGGTGGCGCACAAAAAAGGTGTTCATTATTCGGTTGGGGTTTTTCATGTAGATGGCGTATTCGGGGTAGAAATAGCCGTTGAGCATGAAATCTGCGCGGTGGAAGATGGTTTCGAGCAGCCGTTTTGCATCGAAAGTGTCAAGATATTTGACGGCTATGCCTTGCTCTATGATGCGGTCATAGACCTCAAAAGCTCCCATCAACAGTTCCAGATAGGTGTGAAACGATGTTTCGCGCTTGTAGATGGTTTCGAGATTGACATCGGCGTTGCGCAGGGCAAATTCAAAATACCGCTCATCGGACACGTATTTGGTGATTTCGTTCATTGAATAGGCGACCCAATGGTCCACATGTTGGGTGTAATCGTTGGCGATGAAATTTTCAACCGCCGATTTTGCAGCAGTCAGCCATTGCGCATCATGCAGGTTTTCGTACAGGCGCATCAGGGCAAAGGTTGCTTCGCCATCGTAATACACGATGCGAAATTCCTCTTTGCGCGAAAAATCCGCCGTCCCTTCTTTTTTGTAATTCAACACATGATAATACTTTCCGGTTTTGGTGTCGAGCAGCGACAAGATGCCGTTGCCCAATTTTTCGATGAGGTCGCGGTATTTATCGCTTTTGAGTACATTCATATAGTCCGTCAGCGCGATTATGGCAACTGCATTTGCCCCCAGTTTGAGTTCTTTTGCCGGGGCATCCTCGATAAAAGCCGTGTTTGCGTCTTTATAGACCACTGCGCCCAAAAAGTAGTTGATGGCGGCATCAATTTTTGGTACCAAATCAGGGTCTTTGGAAGTTCTGTAATGATGGAGCAGGCTCCAGATTGCTGAGATATGGCGGATAATATTGTAGGATGGAAGTTCTCTGTCAAATCTTGGATAATAGCCATACACAAACTTCCCGTCAGAATCAAGGTTGTTTACCAGGAATTGGGAAGCGTTTGCTATCAGCGTGTTAATGTAAGCCGCATCCACGGTGTCAATTATTCGGCGACCGTAAGTTAAATCCTGCGCGTAGTAGAGCGGAAAACACTCGCCACCGTCATATATATAGCCGCGACAGGTAAACAGGATGGCATCTTTGGGGATGCTCTTGAGCTTTTTGGCACCCTTAGAATTTTTGAGATAGCTGTTGATGTTCTCTAAACTAAATTGACCCTCCTTATAGGAAATCAGCGCATTGCCGTTTATTTCTGCTTCCAGAAATGCGGTTTCAAAATGTTGGTCAAAGGCAATTCCTTTTCTGAAAAAATGATGAAAATACTCCGCCTGGGCAAGTGTCGGTATAAACTCCGACTTCACAGCCTGCATATTGTTCACAATGTCGGCTTTGAGATAAACCGGCTTGTAGTTGTTTGCGGTCACATAATTGCGGGCTTTGTCCGCACCGGCATCCCAAGCCTTTCGCAGGGAAGCACCCGTGCCTGTTAGCACTGTGGCACGTTTTTCGCCGTCCGAAATCGAAAACAGTACGGTGAATGGCGGGACACTCCCGTAACTCGCTTTGAGTTCGTCCCTAACCGTTTGCTCAAGACCCTGCTGCGCAAAAACATACGCTGCCAATGCATCTAATTTGTCATCGAATGAAGGTTCTTTGCTCCGAGCACTGCAATTTTCCAACAAGGCGAAGCACATACACCCAATGAGTGCCGCGCGCAACATAATTTTACTTTGCAGCAGTTTCATCGTTTTATTCTCCAAAAATTATTTTATTCTTTGAAAATTCCTCTTCGCTGTCTATATACGAACGCAGATATTCCATTGGCTTGTCGCTTTTCTTTTTGTTGCAAGCCCCGCACAGCAACTGATAATTTTCGTAATAACTGCCACCGCCTTTTGATTTGGGGATAATATGGTCTATTTCCATATTTCGCATTTCAAATTGTCGTTTGCAACCGGTGCATAAGCCGTTTTGCTCTTTGTATAAACGCTCTTTTACCGGCTTTATCGGCTCAATTCTTTGAATATCAGTCCGTTGTGGGACGAGCGTTGTATTCACAAAGTTTTTAAACAGTCCCGCATCATCGCTCAATCGCTCTATCAATATACTGACGGCTTGTTTTTCAATATCAATGCCAATCCATTTCCTGCCCAATTGTTGGGCTGCCACGCAAGTGGTGGCACAACCGCAAAACGGGTCAAATACAATATCGCCCTCGTTTGACGATGCTTTAATGATGCGATGCAACAACGCAAGCGGTTTTTGGGTGGGATAACCTGTGCGCTCTTTGGAAGAAGGTGCGATAAAGGGTATTTGCCATACATCATTTTCTCTAACGCCCTTTTCATCTAAATTTTTATCACTGACTAAAACAGGTTCTTCGCCTTTTTTAAATCGATGCAAAACGCCCTGTTCTTTTCTTTCTTTTGAACCTTCCGTATATTCGGTAAACAGCGGATTAAATGTGTAATTATCTGATTTTGAATACAAAAAAATAATATCGTGCAGTGCCTGAAATCTTTTTGCCTTGCCTGTCCAACGCCTGTAATGCCAAACAATCTCATTTCTAAAATTCTCTTTGCCAAAAAATTCGTCCAACAATACTTTCAAATAATGGCTTGCCGTAGGGTCGCAATGCAGATACAAACTGCCGGTGTCTTTCAATACGCGGTGCATTTCGATGATGCGTTGCGCCATGTAAGTCAAATACGCCGCCATCGCTTTGCTGTGTATCACACCGACCGAAGCGATGTATTTTGTCAATGCCGGATATTTTTTTGCCAAAGTATTGAGATAGGCCACATTGACATCCTCCCACGTCCACATATCTTTGAAACTTGAGCCGGCAGCCTTGCTGCCTATCGGCGCAGAATAAATCCGCTTGGAGTTAAACGGCGGGTCTAAATATATCAAATCGACCAAATTGCTATTTAGTCCGGTCAGTATAAATAGATTATCCTCTGTGTATAGGGTGTTGATAAATTCTTGCATATTATTCTCCAAAAATTATTTTATTCTTTGAAAATTCCTCTTCGCTGTCAATATACGAACGCAGGTATTCCATTGGCTTGTCGCTTTTCTTTTTGTTGCAAGCCCCGCACAGCAACTGATAGTTTTCGTAATAACTGCCGCCGCCTTTTGATTTGGGGATAATATGGTCTATTTCCATATTTCGCATTTCAAATTGTCGTTTGCAACCGGTGCATAAACCGTTTTGCTCTTTGTATAAACGCTCTTTTACCGATTTTATCGGCTCAATTCTCTGAATATCAGTCCGTTGCGGGACGAGCGTTGTATTCACAAAGTTTTTAAACAGTCCCGCATCATCGCTCAATCGCTCTATCAATATACTGACGGCTTGTTTTTCAATATCAATGCCAATCCATTTTCTGCCCAATTGTTGGGCAGCCACGCAAGTGGTGGCACAGCCGCAAAACGGGTCAAATACAATATCGCCCTCGTTTGACGATGCTCTAATGATGCGATGCAACAGCGCAAGCGGTTTTTGGGTGGGGTAACCCGTGGCTTCTTTGGAATTTCCTTTTAACATTGGAATATCCCACCAGTCTTCAGGCAATTTTCCATCTTCCTTCAATTCAACAGCACCGCCATCTGTCATTTTGCTCGCATTAGCCGCATAACCTGCTCTGTCGAGACTGCTTTGAGCATAAGGCACTCTAATTGCATCCCCATTAAAGGTCCATTGTTCACCTTTTGAATACCAAAATATCACATCGTGCAAGCGTGGCAACTGTCTTTGTTTCGGTGCAGACGGTCGTTTGTAACACCAAATTATTTCATTTCTAAAATTTTTTTTGCCAAAAATTTCATCTAATACCCCTTTCAAAAAATGGCTTGCGGTAGGGTCGCAATGCAGATACAGACTGCCTGTGTCTTTTAATACGCGGTGCATTTCGATGATGCGCTGCGCCATATAAGTCAAATACGCCGCCATCGCTTTGCTGTGTATCGCGCCTATCGCAGCAATGTATTTTGTCAATGCCGGATATTTTTTTGCCAAAGTATTGAGATAGGCCACATTCACATCTTCCCACGTCCACATATCTTTGAAGCTTGAGCCGGCCGCTTTGCTGCCTATCGGCGCCGAATAAATCCGCTTGGAGTTAAACGGCGGGTCTAAATATATCAAATCAACCAAATTGCTATTTAATCCGGTCAGTATAAATAGATTATCCTCTGTGTATAGGGTGTTGATAAAGTTTTCCATATTTTATTCTCCAAAAGTTATTTTTTCCTTTAATAATTTTTTGCGTGTTTCGATTTTCAACCGCAAACTTTCCATTGGGTTAGCGCTTTTCATTTTGTTGCAATGGCTGCACAATAACTGATAATTTTCGTAGCAGTCACCGCCGCCTTTCGAGCGCGGACGGATGTGGTCTATCTCCAAATTCCAAATGTCAAATGCAGTTCCGCAGGCATTGCACAAGCCGTTTTGCTCTTTGTAGAGACGCTCCTTAACCGATTTTGTCGGCTCAACTTTTTGTATATCAGTTCGTTGAGGTATAATCGCTGTATGCACAAAATTTTTAAACAGCCCTGCATCATCACTCAATCTTTCAACCAAAATATCAGCGGCTTGTTTTTCAATATCAATGCCAATCCATTTTCTACCCAATTGTTGGGCTGCCACGCAAGTGGTGGCACAGCCGCAAAACGGGTCAAGCACAATATCGCCTTCGTTTGACGATGCTTTAATAATGCGATGCAATAATGCAAGCGGCTTTTGGGTCGGGTAGCCTGTTTTTTCTTTACTGCTGCCTGTTAAATGTGGGATATACCACACATCTCGCGGTATTCCGTAATTAATGTTGAAACCTTTTTCGTCATCACTCGTATCAATGATGGTTGAACTACTGCCTGCAAAATGTTTGTTGCTCACAAAACCCTCTGTATCAGCATATTTACCCCATCTTTTCAAAGTATTTTCACTGGCCGGATAATCTGTTCTGTCGGGGTGAATTTGATGTAAATTACTTTTTGCATAGCACAAAATCACATCGTGGTCTCTTCCCAAATGACTTGACGATGCTTTCAATGTTGTTTTATAATGCCATATAATTTCATTTCTAAAATTATCTTTGCCAAAAATTTCATCTAACACCACTTTCAAATAATGGCTTGCCGTAGGGTCGCAATGCAAATACAAACAACCTGTGTCTTTCAATACGCGGTGCATTTCGATGATGCGCTGCGCCATATAAGTTAAATATGCCGCCATCGCTTTGCTGTGCATCACACCTGTGGCAGCGATAAAATCCGTCAATGCGGGGTAATTTTCTGCCAAAGTATTGAGATAGGCCACATTGACATCCTCCCACGTCCACATATCTTTGAAGCTTGAGCCGGCCGCCTTGCTGCCTATCGGCGCAGAATAAATCCGCTTGGAATTGAACGGCGGGTCTAAATATATCAAATCGACTAAATTGCTATTTAATCCGGTCAGTATAAATAGATTATCTTCTGTGTATAGGGTGTTGATAAATTCTTGCATACTGAGAGGTTTTTTACGCATAAAGTTTTTCGCGCAACGCCCGAATTTCATCCGAAATGATATAATCATCATAATCCATGCGCTTGTCAATGATGCCTTTGGGGGTGAGTTCAATGACGCGGTTGCAGACTGTCTGGATAAATTCGTGGTCGTGGCTTGACATCAGGATGATGCCTTTGAAGTTCTTCAGTGTGTTGTTGAACGCCTGAATCGACTCTAAATCCAGGTGGTTGGCGGGCGAATCGAGTATGAGGCAGTTGGCATCGTTGAGCATCATTCGCGAAATCATACAGCGCATTTTCTCGCCTCCCGACAGCACGGCGGCTTTTTTCAGCACCTCCTCGCCCGAAAAGAGCATCTTGCCCAGATAGCCTTTCAGATACACCTCGTGGGTGTCGGACGAGAATTGCGAAATCCACTCCACCAAATTCATATCGGTGTCGAAATATTTGGAATTATCGAGCGGCAGATAGGCTGTGGTGATGGTTTGACCCCACTCAAAGGTGCCTGCATCCGCCTTTTTCTCGTTGTTGATGATTTGAAAAAAGGCTGTCATCGCCCGCGGGTCGTGCGACAGAAAAATGATTTTATCCTCTTTTTCGACATTGAACGACACGCTTTTGAACAGCGTTTCGCCCTCGACACTTGCCCCTAAACCATTGACTTCCAATATGGCATTGCCCACTTCGCGCGCCGGCGTGAAAATGATGCCCGGATATTTGCGCGACGACGGACGAATTTCCTCGATATTGAGCTTCTCAATCATCTTTTTGCGGCTGGTGGTCTGCTTCGACTTCGCCACATTGGCAGAAAATCGGCGAATAAATTCTTCCAATTCCTTTTTCTTCTCTTCCGCCTTCTTATTTTGATTTTGCTGCTGACGGAGAGCCAATTGCGACGACTCGTACCAAAAACTGTAATTGCCCGAAAAGAGTTTGATGTCGCCAAAATCAATGTCCACAGTGTGCGTACACACGGAATCCAAAAAGTGGCGGTCGTGCGACACCACCAATACCGTGTTTTCAAACTCGCTCAAGTAATGCTCCAGCCACGACACTGTTTCCAAGTCCAAATCGTTGGTAGGCTCATCCAAAAGGAGGTTGTCGGGCTTGCCAAACAGGGCTTGTGCGAGCAGCACGCGCACTTTTTCCTTCCCGCTGATGTCGCGCATCAGGGTCGTGTGCAAACTTTCCTTTATCCCCAAACCGCTCAGCAGGTTGGCGGCATCACTTTCGGCGTTCCAACCGTCCAATTCGGTAAATCGCTCCTCCAATTCCGCCGCGCGCACGCCATCGGCATCGCTGAAATCGGCTTTGGCATAGAGGGCGTTTTTCTCGTTCATAATGTCCCACAGCACCGTGTGACCCTGCAAAACGGTATCCAACACCGTGAACTCATCGTAAGCAAAGTGGTCTTGCCGCAACACCGAGAGGCGTTCGCCGTGACCAAACGAAATCTGCCCGCTCGTTGGCTCCAAATCGCCGCTCAAAGCCCGCAAAAACGTGGATTTCCCCGCACCATTCGCCCCAATAATGCCATAGCAATTGCCCGAAACGAACTTCATATTAACTTCCTGAAACAACACCCGCTTCCCAAACTGAATGCTCAAATTACTAACTGTTATCATCTGCTTTTTTGTTTTTTGGGTGCAAAGATACGAAATAGTTATGAGTTATGAGCTATTTTTAGTCTGTCTCACCCCCTATTTGAGCTGTAATTCGGCGCTTCTTGCGTGATTGCGACATCGTGTGGGTGGCTTTCGAGCATTCCTGCTGCTGTTATTCTGGTGAATTTGGCTTCGTGCAATTGCTCTATGTTGGCGGCTCCACAGTAGCCCATGCCTGCCCTTAGTCCGCCGGTCATCTGGTAGATGACTTCGTAGAGCGAGCCTTTGAACGGTACGCGGGCGGCGATGCCTTCGGGCACTAATTTTTTGATGTCGTCTTCCACATCTTGGAAATAGCGGTCTTTGGAGCCTTTTTGCATAGCTTCCAGCGAGCCCATGCCGCGGTAGGATTTGAATTTGCGACCGTTGTAGAGAATTGTTTCGCCCGGCGACTCTTCCACGCCTGCCAAGAGCGAACCCATCATCACGGAATTGCCGCCGGCTGCCAATGCCTTCACGATGTCGCCCGAATAGCGCAGTCCGCCGTCGGCAATCACCGGTATTCCGCTGCCTCTCAGTGCTTTAGCCACTTCGTAGATGGCAGACAGTTGCGGTACGCCAACGCCTGCAATGACGCGCGTGGTGCAAATCGAACCCGGTCCGATGCCCACTTTGATACCGTCGGCACCTGCTTTTGCCAACGCTTTGGCGGCTTCGGCGGTGGCGATATTTCCGATGATTATGTCGGTTGTTTTGAAATGCTTTTTTGCCGCTTTCAGCACCTCAATCACGCCTTTGGAATGTCCATGAGCGGTGTCAATCACGATGGCATCCACTCCGGCATCCACCAGAGCGGTGATGCGTTCGTGCGTGTCGGCGGTGACACCCACACCGGCTGCCACACGCAGGCGACCGTGTTCGTCTTTGCAGGCAAACGGCTTGTCTTTCGCCTTCGTGATGTCTTTGTAGGTGATTAAACCTATCAATTTGTTGTCTTTATCCACTACCGGCAGTTTTTCAATTTTGTATTTTTGCAGAATATCGGCTGCCCTTTCGAGGTTGGTCGACTGGTCGGTGGTAACTAATTTTTCGGAAGTCATCACCTTGTCAATCAGCAGATTGCGGTTGCGTTGGAAGCGCAAGTCGCGGTTGGTGACGATGCCCACCAGGTGGTTTTCGTCGTCCACCACGGGGATGCCGCCGATTTTGTATTCCACCATCAAATCGAGCGCATCGCCCACTGTTTTGCCGCGTTTGATGCTCACGGGGTGCGAAATCATCCCATTTTCGGCACGTTTCACCGAGCGCACCTGTTTAGCCTGCTCTTCGATGGACATGTTTTTGTGAATCACACCGATACCCCCCTCACGAGCAATCGCAATAGCCAAATTAACTTCGGTGACGGTGTCCATAGCGGCAGAAACCATCGGAATGTTCAGTTTGATGTTGCGAGAAAACAGTGTCGAAAGTTCAACATTGCGAGGTAACACCTCAGAATAAGCGGGAATCAGCAAAACATCGTCAAACGTCAACCCATCCATAACAACTTTATCAGCAATAAATGACATAACGGTAAGTTTTTTTTATTGCGCGCAAATGTACGGCTTTTTTTTGGATTACGCAAATTCTTGAGTTTGCGAGGGGGTGAGGCGGCCTGCACCCTAAATCGAAAAAATATTTGCTAAATAGCAAAACATTTACTACCTTTGCGCCCGAAAAAAAAATAACAATTATAAATATGAAAACAAATTTTAGTAAAATTCTTTTCGCATCTTCGTTCCTGTTTGCAGGGACGTTCTCCTCGTTTGCTCGTATTGAGCTTCCGAAAGTATTTACCGACAATCTTGTCTTGCAGCAGCAAACTCAGGCTCCTGTCTGGGGGCGCGCTACGCCGAAGAAAGAGGTTACTGTTACCACTTCCTGGGACAAAAAGACGTATGTGGTGCATGCCGACCCGACGGGCAAGTGGCAAGTGAGCGTGCAAACTCCTGTGGCGAGCAACACGCCCTACTCGATTACGATTTCCGATGGGAAAGCCGTTACGCTCAACAACATCCTCATTGGCGAAGTGTGGATATGCTCCGGTCAGTCGAATATGGAAATGCCGGTGGCAGGTTGGGGCAAAGTGATAAATTATGAGCAGGAGGTTGCCACCGCCAACTATCCGCAAATACGTCTGTTGCAGGTGAACAGGACGACCTCCACTCAGCCGCTGGAAGATTTGAAGAGTACGCGTGACGGCTGGCAAGAGTGTTCTCCGGCTACTGTTGCGGAATTTTCGTCTGTGGGCTTCTTCTTTGGTCGCCATTTGTTGCAAAATCTGAAAGTGCCCATTGGGTTAATCAACACCTCGTGGGGCGGCACCATTGCGGAAGCGTGGACAAGCGGCGAATCGTTGGAACTGATGCCGGATTTTAAAGCCGGCGTGAGCGAGATACGGGCAGTGTTTGAGGAAGAGGCGCAACGTACTTACGAGCAGAATCTTAAAGCCTGGAACGAGAAAATCATCAAAGCCGATTTGGGCAGTACAAACCATTGGGAGCAAAGCAAATTCGATGACAATGCCTGGCAAACCATGACCCTCCCCGGCGTATGGGAAAGCAAGGGATTAGCCAATTTCGACGGCATCGTGTGGTTTCGTAAGACCGTAGAAATCCCTGCGGCTTGGGCAGGCAAAGAGCTGCAACTCAACTTGGCAATGATTGACGACAGCGACATCACCTATTACAATGGTGTGAAAGTGGGTGCAACAAACGGTCATAATGTCGACCGCCGCTATAAAATACCGGCATCCCAAGTGAAAGCAGGTAAGGCTGTTATAGCTGTTCGCGTGACTGATACCGGAGGCGGAGGCGGCATTTACGGAGAGCCGCAAAACATGTCCCTGTCGCTTACCGCTAAGCCTCAAGAAAAACTTGCATTGGCAACCGAGTGGAAATATAATGCCGTTGTGGACTTAACGAAGTTGGGAAACGCCCCTGTCGGGGTGTCGAACAATCCCAACCGACCCACTGTTTTATACAATGCGATGCTTCATCCCCTTGCTCCGTATGCTGTGCAGGGTGCCATTTGGTATCAGGGCGAGAGCAATGCGCGCCGCGCCGAGCAGTATAGAACACTTTTCCCGTTGATGATTCAAGATTGGCGCAAATTGTGGGGCTACAATTTCTCGTTTTACTTTGTGCAGTTGGCAAACTTTGCGGCATCATTAGGCGAGGCTTGGCCCCTGTTGCGAGAGGCACAGTCGCAGACTTTAGCGTTGGAAAACACCGGTATGGCGGTTACAATTGATATTGGCGAGGCGAGAGACATCCATCCGAAAAACAAGCAGGATGTGGGTTTGCGCCTGGCATTGGCTGCGCGGGCAAACACCTATAAGGAAAATATTGCCTTCTCCGGTCCCATCTATCAGTCGCATAGCATTGTGGGGAAGACGATTCGCATCCGGTTCAATCATACCAATCAGGGATTGAAAAGCAAAAACAACGCCCCTCTTTCGGGTTTTACGATTGCCGGACCCGACCACAAGTACTACAAGGCGGATGCTAAGATTGAAGGCGATGAGGTGGTGGTGTCGTGCGCCGAAGTGCAATTTCCGGTAGCGGCGCGCTATGCGTGGGCAGAAAATCCGGAGTGCAACTTGTATAATGGTGCAGGGTTGCCTGCGTCGCCGTTCAGGACAAAATAGTCTGAACAAACGTGACAATTTCACTGATTGTAGCGATAGGGGAGAAGAACGAGGTAGGTTGTGGAGGCAACCTGCTTTGTCGTTTGCCAGCCGATATGACTCATTTTAAGGAGATTACGACCGGTCATCCGGTGGTGATGGGGCGGAAGACGTTTGATTCGCTGCCCAAGGGGGCGTTGCCTAACCGGCGCAATGTGGTGGTTAGTCGCCAAGCGGATTTGCAAATAGAAGGTGTTGAGGTGTATCCATCATTAGACCACGCCTTTATCAAGCTGATGGACACTGACGAGGTGTTTATCATTGGCGGCGCGCAAATTTATGAACAGACCCTCGCATGTGCCAACAAACTGTATTTGACAAAAATCAAAGCCTCGTTCCCCAATGCCGATGTGTTTTTCCCAAAAATTAATTACTCGGAATGGCGCGTGTTGAGCCAAGAATCCCATCTGTCGGACGAAAAGCATCCCTACGCATTCACCTTTGTGGAATTAGAGCGCTAAGGCAACCTAATTTTTTTTTCAGATGCTATTTTTAGCAGACGGTGTTTTGTCCCGCAGGGACAGCACTTTATTAACCGTAGACTTTAGTCTACGGGAGTGATGGAGCCCCCCCAAAGTCCCGCATGGGACGACACATTGTTATTCTGCAAAATTGCACCCATCTCAAGTGCCGTCCCATGCGGGACTATGAGGTTGTCGTCATTCTCGTACCGTAAGCTAAAGCATACGGTTAATAAAGTGCTGTCCCTGCGGGACAAGGAACGAAAGCCAAGTGGTATGATTGCGGATAGTCATTAATTTTTTCGGCAACTCCGAACATTATGTTAAAAATCCATAAATCCGCAAAAAAACATAACTCATAACTCATAACTCAAAACTATTCACTACCTTTGCCCAAAATTATAAATAAAAAACAATATGGCAACACCAATTAAACCTACGCCGATTCTTACCGGCAGGGATTCTATCCGCTTTGCAAAGGCGATGGAAAATGTGCAGCAGATTTCGCCCGAAAGGCGAAAAGAAATGCAAGAAGCATACGACTGGTATAAAAAAGCAGCGCGATTTCCGATATGCCCCAAATGAGTGAAATTGTAGATAAAATCGACATTGTTCGCTTGGAAGAAGATACCCCGATTTCCTCTTTTGATTGTGGCGACATTGATTTGAATGATTTTTTGCTCAATGATGCAAAAAACTATTCAAAAGCAATGCTTGCTGTTACCTATTTGGTGAAAATTGAAAGTGAAATAGCGGCTTATTTTTGTCTTTCATACGATGGCTTAAATAGAACTGCGATTTTGACTGAAGAAGAAAAAGCCCTTTGGAACAAAGTAGGGCGCAAAATCCCAAACAGCAAAAGGCGCAAAACGTATCCTTCGGTAAAAATCGGACGTTTGGCAGTAGCGAAAAAATATGCCGGATACGGAATAGGACGGCGTATTATTGATACTGTTACGATGATGTACCTCTACGAGCAGCACCACGCCGCCTGCCGGTTCATTACCGTAGATGCCTATCGCACTGCATTTCCTTTTTACGAAAAAGCCCAATTTAGATACCTCACAACCAAAGATACAGACGAGGACACCCGTGCCATGTACTTTGATTTGAAAGCAATACCGGCATAATAATTCATAATTTTGTTCTATCCCGCAGAGAACATTTTTGTCTGAATCAGAATTTTCAGGATTAAAAGATTAACAGGATGAATTTTATGTTAAGGCTGAAAGCCTTGTAGCAATAGCGTAGGGCATCGCCCAGTCGTGGTCGGGAGATTGGTTAGATGTTGAATTTACGGGCTGAAAGCCCAGCGTTGGGGAAATGGTTTTGTGTGTGTGTTGCGTGTGTTGCGCCCTGAAAGGGCAACATATCCCAGCCCAACGCATCGCGTTGGGGTAATGGGTTTTGTGTGTGTTGCGTGTGTTGCGCCCTGAAAGGGCAACATATCCCAGCCCAACGCATCGCGTTGGGGTAATGGGTTTTGTGTGTGTTGTGTGTGTTGTGTGTGTTGCGCCCTGAAAGGGCATTATATCATTATGTTGCCCCATCATATCTCATCATTATTCATCATTATTCATCATTATCATTTTCCCAACGCGATGCGTTGGGCTGGGATATGCTGGGCTTTCAGCCCGTAAATTCAACATCAACCCAATCTTCCGACCACGACTGGGCATCGCCCTACGCTATTGCTCGAAGGGCTTCACCCTTAACCTGACGGCTATGCCACTACGGGGTTGCCGGCAGGAGGTAAAAATTTCTGCAACCCCACCCAATATGTTAAAAATCCATAAATTCGCAAAAAAAT
>BBRT01000040.1 GCA_001417715.1 Candidatus Symbiothrix dinenymphae | reverse complement strand
TACGAATCCAGCGTGGGCGATGACAGTAGCCCAGTCTTATCATCTTTCAATGCCTCAAACGTAAACGTCTGTGTACCAGGCTCAACCACTGTCAACGGTAGCGTTTCCGTCACCAACATGCGATTGGGCAAAACCGGTATGTTGTGCTGCTCGCCATCGCTGTAATTGTCCGATTTGGCAACAATTTTTGCGGTGAGTGCTTCAACGCCCGGGTATATTTCAAACGTCCAACTCACAGCCACTGTCTTCCCCGCCTCCAGCGTGAAATTTTTGCTCCGCTCCTTTTGCGGAATCAAATTCTGGCTTTTGTTGAGCGCAGCTGAAGCCTCCATATCAAGTGTCACCGCTCCTGAAATTGGCTCGTCCGACAGGTTGGAAATGTTGGATGTAAACGTTACCGCGTCTTTTTGGCGAAGGAAACGCGGTACGTTAGGCGTGAGCATCAATTTCTTTTGTGTGACCACTTCGCGCATGAGTGAGCCGTAATGCAAATCTTTGGTGTGTGCCAATGTTTGGAATTTCCAAGTGGTGTTGCTTTCGGGCACGGTAAATGAAATGATAGCTTCGCCCGTTGCGTTGGTTTTCAACTGCGGATAGAAGAAGGCTGTTTCTTGGAAATTTTCGCGGATATTCGTTGGCTGAGCATCATCGAAGGCTACCGTTTCGGTTGCATCCATAGACAGAGCGGCGACAGGGGCAGGGACTGCTGCATTTTCCGCTACTTCCTGCACCACCACTTTATGGTCTTGAAGGTCAGCTATGTCCACGCCACCTGAACGAGCCGATTTTAACCTCATCCCATAGCCCGTAATCATTTGATTATAGGGACTATACCCAAATGTATTCAATGCAGGAATCGAAAATGACGGGATTTCCCAATGCTTCTGCTGACCGGAAAAATCCGTGTGAGATTTCCCTAAATCATTGCTTTGCTGCATATAAGGCGACCATAAATCAATGGGGCGAATTGGATTGAACCTCCACGAATGCTGGTAAATTTTATCCAAAGAGGCATCGTACATACCCGCCAAAACTTCGGCAGAGATTGGTTTGCCGTCTGCATCTTTGATGGAAACGCGCCACTCCTCTTTGCCGCCGGGCAGCAGTTTATCGCGGAAAACGGCGGTTGTGATTGTCAATTTTTTGTCGGGCTGCTTTTTCAGAATGCGCACCGTTTTGGTGTAAAACTGCGCGTTTTTGATAAAACTGAACACCGCCGAAATGCCATCGCCGTAACTTTCGAGGTACGGAATTTCGAGCACACGAATTTCATTATTGAGCACGAAACGCTGCGCCGACAGTTTTTTGTTGTCCGCAAACAGTTCATACAGCACATACGCCTGCTCCGACGAGCCGTAGCGAATGGTCGCCTTTTCGCCCACCGCACACGCCATTTCGTCCGGCGTGAGCATCCATTGCGTGGCGAAAATCGGCGGTTTTTTGTCGCTCTCGGATGCTAATGTAAAGTCTTGCTCCACAGTTACTTCGCGCCCTTGCGTATCGTTGGCTTTTGCAGTTAGTTTGTATGCGCCGGATGGCAGGTTTTTGAGTTGGGGCAGTATCTCTTTGTTCGATTCAAATGCGCCTGATGCCACTTTTTTGTCACCTGCCAAGATTTCAAAACCGCCCTTGACGGCAATGGGTTGGTTGGACAAATTCAGGGCCTCAATGGTGATTTTTGGCAGTTTGTCTTTATTCACCACTTCTTTCAATCCGTTGATGGTCAGCAACATGGATTTGTCGCCGATGGAAAAATGCGTGGTCGAACTTTGCGTTTCGCCGTTGGTGTCCGTCACGGTGGCTTCTATATTATAGGTGTAAAAAACGTTCGGGTTGCGCAGGTCGTTGGGGGCTTTTTCGGCAGTGAATGTGATTTCAAATTTGCCGTCAGAGTTGGTGTGCGCTATGCCGGAGGCTACCTGTTGCGGTGCCATGTAACGGCGAAACAGCCAATGGCTTTGACGCGTTACCTTGTACGCCACATTCGCCTGCTGCAAATTGATGCCCGAAAACGTCTGTGCTATGCCTGTGGCTGTGATTTTGTCGCCAAACGTGTAGGTTTTGGCAATTTTGTCGAAGCGAATGTCGAATGTGGGGCGTTTGTATTCCTCCACCTGAAAACCTGCCCAACCGCCATCCACATTGGCTTGGATGTTGTAATGACCGGTTGTGCCACCGTCCGGCAGTTCAAATTCACCCGCAAACGAGCCGTAGTCATTCGTCGTAACGCGCTGCTCGGCAACCATTTTGGAGTTGTTATCGCGCAACGTGAGCGTATAGGTCTTGTTTGGGACAACCTGCTGAATTTTCGCGCCGCTTTCAAACGCAATCCCCTTAAACTGAACAATTTGCCGCGGTCGGTAAATGCCGCGGTCGGTAAAGAGTTGCAACTGCACATTCGCAGCATTGGGGTTGCCCGCGGACGAGGAAACCCACGGCAGCGAGGACGTAATCAACGCCACATCATCGCCAAAGGTGACATTATAGTACGACACATTTTTGACATTCTCGCGCGAAGCCAAACCCAACTTGTCGGTGCTCACAGATAGTTTGTCCTGCACATTCAACGCGCGATTTTCATTTTTGTAAAAATTCACCCGCGCCCCTTTGACGGGTTCGCCGGAAAGTCGGTCAGTCACCAAAATCTCCCAATTCTTGCCCACAGCACGGGTCACGGTCGCCAAGCGGCTCACCGAAAATTGCTGATTAGCCAATGCTTCCTTATTTTGAGTATCAAAAACCACATATTCGTAATTGCCCAAATCTCGCATCGGAATGTGAAGCGTGGTGTCCGATTGCAGATATGGTTGTTTGTTGAGCAATTCAAAAGTCTTGCTCTCAACAAGTTGCCCCGTTTTTTGATATTGCCCGTTCCGCTCCCATTGGCTGTAGATGGAAACAGGTGCTGCAATTTTGTAAATTTCAACCGTCAATTGACTAATATTGCGGTAGTTGATTTTCAAATTCAGGTCATGCCCGGGATAAACCACATTGTCGGCAGCGATGCCGGCCTGCGGGTTGGTGAGG
>BBRT01000039.1 GCA_001417715.1 Candidatus Symbiothrix dinenymphae | reverse complement strand
TATCCAACAAATCGGTCGTTTGCCTTCGGAGCAATCCCAATTTGGGCAAGGCTGGGGTGGCGACCGCGAATTGGCTGAAAACGGCAATTGGGGTCCTGCATTTGACGGCAAAGACCGCGTTTGGGGCAATGTGGTGGACAACAGCCAGCAACTGAAGCCCTACGTTTATCTGAAAAACCGCATCCGCGATTTCTACGATTTAGGCGTTGGTTTCAACAATGCGCTTTCATTGACCGGCGGAACGGAACAAACCAAATACCATGTGTCCGTGTCGCAAAGCCGCATCGACGGACCTATCCCTACCGATGACGATTCCTACAATCGCTATACGATAGCGACCAATGCTTCGCATCAGGCAAACAAGGTGCTGGTTAGTTCATCGTTCAATTTTAGTGCGGAAAGAAATGAAGTTGCACCCACCGGACAGGACAATTCCATCTATCGTTCGCTGAATGAAATTGCTACGGATATATCCATCGTGGATTTGAAAGACCTCAATAACAAGTTCAACAATTTGGATAACTATTTCACTCTCTACGGTTTGAATCCTTATCAGGTGTTGGATATGAAAGAGGCTGTACAGGATAAATATAAGTTCTTCGGCAAAGTGCAGTTAGATTATGATGTGTTGAAAAATTTGAAATTGACTTACCGTTTTGGTGGCGACTTTGAAACCTCTATTTCCGAGATACACGTGGATGCTGTTAAATACACGTCGGGGGCTTGGAACGAGCGTTCTTCCAATGACAGTCCGGGCAGTTATGAACAAATGAGACGTCAAAGAATCCAGACGAATCACGACTTTTTCGCTAACTACAGCAATCGCTTTGAAGACTTCTCTCTGAACGTGGTAGTCGGGGCAAATGCCAATGAATCGTCATACAATGCTATCAAGGGTGAAATAACCTCCATTGATGTGTCCGGCTTTTACAACTTCAATAACACGCTATCTCCGGCAGTAGCCGGTCAAACCTCATGGCTCTATCGGATATTGGGCGCTTATGTCAATGCAGATTTAGGTTACAAAGACTACCTCTATTTGACGCTTACAGGGCGCAACGACTGGTCGAGCACCTTGCCCGAAAAGAACAATTCTTATTTCTATCCGGCATCAATGTTGAGTTTTATTGCTACCGATTTTTTGCAGCAACAGAATATTGAAACAGGCGTTCTTGACTTTGCAAAAATTCGCCTTGCATACGGGCGGACAGGTAAGGATGCTCCGCGCTATGGCGTTTTCGACCGCTTTGTGGCAGGAGTTGTATCAACTGTGACCTATCCGGTTATAGATGATTTGACTTTTCCATTGGGTGGAGTAAATGCTTTTTCGGTTTCCGACAGAGCAGGAAATTTACTGTTAAAGCCCGAATTAACGGATGAATTTGAAATCGGTGCGGAAACATTTTTCTTCAACCGCCGTCTGGGTTTTGAATTTTCATACTACAACAAGCTTACAAAAGACTTAATTGATACGATGCCGCTTGACCCATCCACCGGATATTACTCTCAGGTATATAATTTGGGGGATGTGCGCAACAGCGGTATTGAACTTTCGCTTTCGTTAGTGCCAATAAAAACGCCGGACTTCGCTTGGAACATCAACTACAACTTTACGAAAAACAACAATCTTGTTGAACGTTTGGATGTAGAAGAAATTTACCTTGGCGGATACGGTGGTGCCGGTATTTATGCTACCGAAGGAAAAGCATTGGGACAATTCAAAACGTCAAAAGCGTTGAAAGTCTTGATTGACGGCATAGAGCGTCCGGTTGTGGATGGCTCCGGCAACCCTGTTCCAACTCCAAACGAAGAATATCTGGGCAAGGACATCAACGAAAAGTTCCGTATGGGCTTGACAAATACGTTTACCTACAAAGGGATCTCGTTGTCCGGTGTTTTTGATTTTCGCTACGGCGGACACATCTATTCTTACACCAAAGACTATGTCGGTTGGGTAGGCAGCGGTCCCGAAACGGTCTATAACAATCGACAACCGTTTCTCATCCCTAATTCGGTAGTGGAAAACGCCGATGGGACCTATAGCGAAAACACCACTCCGGTAAATCCTACGGCTTTGGAGAATTTCTACAGCAACGGTGGATTTGATTACAATGATGCTTATGTGATTGACCGTTCGTATCTGAAACTGCGCAATGTCAGTCTGGCGTATCAGTTGCCTAAGAAGTTGTGCGACAATCTGAAAATTTCTGCCTTGCGGGTTTCGCTCACGGCATCCAATTTCCTGTTGTGGACACCAAAGGAAAATCAATACATCGACCCCGAAGTTACCACTTGGGGTAGCAATATTGAGGCAAAGTTTGGCGAATTTGGCACCACGCCGCCGTATCAAACGTATGTGTTTGGGTTAAATCTTTCATTTTAATAATCATTAAAAATAAAAAAATATGAAAAAGAAATCATTTATAGTATTGTCCGCTATAGCCCTGGTCTTTACGGTTGGGTGTAGCGACTATTTGGACGTGAACCACGACCCCACCGCATTGGAAGAAATTCCGGATGCCAAAGTGTTGTTGCCTGCCACCGAAATGGGAGTTGCCTATAATTTAATGGGCTATGACTTTGGTTTTGGCGGTGGTATGTGGGTAGAATACTGGACAGGCTCCTATGTGCACGCTCAATTCCGGGATTTATGTGGCTATTTGCCGCAAGAGTTCAACATGACCTATCTATCTTTGCTGCGGGAGCCACTTACCGACTTGAAACGCATCAAAACGGATACGGAGGCAGATGAAAACAAGGGTTATTACTTTGTGGCAGAAGCTTTGTCAATCTTTACTTGGCAAATTATTACCGATGTGTGGGGCGATATGCCTTACTCGGAAGCATTGAAAGGCAACGAAGGTCTTTTGCACCCGAAGCAAGACAAGCAGGAGGATATTTATACGGACTTGCTGGCACGTGTAAATACCTTATTAGCCATTGATTTGAGCGAGTCTTCGATTGACGGCGACTTTGATTACATCTATGCAGGCGATTTAGAGAAATGGTACCGGTTTGCCAATACGCTGAAAGTGAAATTAAC
>BBRT01000038.1 GCA_001417715.1 Candidatus Symbiothrix dinenymphae | reverse complement strand
TCTTTTTTATTATTCAACTTCTAACACATCTCACAAGTACCTCTTGCTGCATCACGGCAAGTTTTTACTCGTAAGCGGCTGCAAAGGTAATGTTTTTTTTTGAATGCTGCAAACTTTTTTGAAAATTTTATTTTTTTTCATAGCACCGGAACAAAGATTTTTGCCATTTTTTTTGAATTACAATTCCCCCAGCAACTTCACCGCCGCCGCCACGCTGCCCACATTGGTGACCGTTAGCAATCGGCGGTTGTTTTTTTCGCTCAGTTGGCAGCGGTGGTAGTGGGTGTTTACGAATGCCAGCAGTTTGTCGAAGGCGGTGCTTTGGTAGTAGGGCGAGTCGGGGTCTGTTACTAAGAAGAGTTTCATTTGACCGGATCGGAGGGTGATTTTTTCCATTCCGAGCGGTTTTCCCATTTGTCGCAGGCGCACTACGTTGATTAGTTCTTCGCTTTCCGGCGGGATGGCTCCGAAGCGGTCTTTCAGTTTTATTCTAAATTGCTCTATATCAGTTTCTTTTGTCATCGAATCCAATTCGCGGTAGAGCAAAATGCGCTCCGAGTCGCTGGGGATGTAGGTTGCCGGGAAGAGCAGTTCCAGGTCGCTTTCAAAATTGGTTTCGCTGACGTAGTTGGCGCCCGAATCCACCTGATTGTCGTCTTTGTAGAGTTCGGCAAATTCTTCGTTTTTGAGTTCGCGCACGGCTTCGGAGAGGATTTTTTGGTAGGTTTCGTAGCCCAAATCGGCGATGAAACCGCTCTGCTCGGCTCCCAGCATATTGCCTGCGCCGCGAATGTCCAAGTCTTGCATGGCGATGTGGATGCCGCTGCCAAGTTCGGCGAAGTTTTCAATCGCCAGCAAACGGCGACGCGCTTCGGGGGTGAGCGACGACAGCGGGGGCGACAGGAGGTAGCAAAACGCCTTGCGGTTGGTGCGTCCCACCCGTCCGCGCAGTTGGTGGAGGTCGCTCAGTCCGAAATGATGCGCGTTGTTCACCAAAACGGTGTTGGCATTCGGGATGTCGATGCCGTTTTCGATGATTGATGTTGCAACCAGCACATCGTATTCGTAATTTGTGAAGTCGGTGATGATTTTTTCCAAATCTGCGGGGTCGAGTTGTCCGTGACCGATGGCTACTCTAATGTCCGGAATTTCTTTTTGGAGCAAGTTTGCAATACCCGCCAAATCAGCAATATGCGGGCTGATGATGAATGTTTGTCCGTTGCGGCTCATCTCAAAATTGATGGCTTCGCGGATGATGTCGCTGCCGAAGCGATGCACCTCCGTCTGAATGGGGTAGCGGTTGGGCGGCGGCGTGGTGATGTTCGACAGGTCGCGCGCACCCATCAGACTGAACTGCAAGGTGCGCGGGATGGGCGTAGCGGTGAGTGTGAGGGTATCCACATTCGCCTTCATCTGCTTCAATTTCTCTTTCACGGTCACGCCGAATTTCTGCTCTTCGTCCACAATCAGCAGTCCCAAGTCTTTGAAAACCACGTCATTACTGATTATGCGGTGCGTGCCCACCAAAATATCAATTTTACCCTCTTTGAGGTCTGTGAGTAAATTTCGGACTTGGTTGGGAGTGCGCGCGCGCGACAGGTATTCAACCCGCACGGGGAAATTCGCCAATCGCTCTCCGAAGGTGTTGTAATGCTGAAAAGCCAACAGCGTGGTGGGCACCAGCACTGCCACCTGCTTGCCATCGGTAGCCGCCTTAAACGCCGCGCGAATCGCCACTTCCGTCTTCCCAAAGCCCACATCGCCGCACACGAGGCGGTCCATTGGGCGAGTGCTTTCCATATCGAGTTTCACATCGTTGGTCACTTTCAACTGGTCGGGCGTGTCCTCGTAGATGAACGACGCCTCCAATTCCTTTTGCAGGTAGGTGTCCGGCGAAAAGGAAAAACCCTTCTCTTCGCGCCGCTTGGCATAGAGCAAAATCAGGTCTTTGGCTATCTCCTTGACGTGTTTTTTGGTGCGTTCTTTCATGTTGTTCCAAACCGGCGAACCCAATTTAGCCAACTTGGGCGGCTCGTTGTCCTTGCCCTTAAACTTGGAAATTTTATGCAGATTTTGGATATTGACAAACACAATATCATCATTGTGGAACGACATTTTGAGCATTTCCTGCATCTTCCCATTCACCTCCGTCCGCAGCAACCCGCCAAATTTCCCCACGCCATGGTCGATATGCACGAGAAAGTCGCCCTGCTGAAACTGCTGTAACTCCTTGAGCGACAGCGCAATCTTCCCCGAACGTGCCGAGTCGGATTTAAGATTGTATTTGTGAAAACGGTCGAACAGCTGATGGTCGGTGAACAGGCACACTTTTAAAGTCCTGTCCACAAACCCTTCGTGAAGCGTTTGCAGCACGGGCGTGAACGCAATGTCATCGCCGCGGTCGGCAAAAATCGCCTCAATGCGTCGAATTTGCTTCTCGTTGTTCGACAATATATATACGGTGTAGCCGTCCGCCAGATATTCCTTGAAAGAGGCGGCTGCGAGGTCGAAGTTTTTTTTGTAGGAGAGTTGCGGGGTGGTTGAAAAAGAGATGGTTGCATGCGTATCATTGCCGGCTTGACCCGCCCGCGAATCGTCATTGCGGGCTTGACCCGCAATCCCCTCCGAATAAACACCCCTTTCCTTTGCAGGGGATTGCGGGTCAAGCCCGCAATGACGACTCGTGGATGGTGCGCTTAAATGCAATTTGGTGTAACCCGCCGTCAATTCCCGAAACACCTCCATCGGTGTCAGCAGCTTCCGAATGTCCTCCAGCGACGAGAATGTTTCCTCGTTCACAACGGTTGGCTCTTCGTTCCACTGCGACTGCATCTTGTCATAGACCCACTCCTCGTTGCGAAAAACCACCTTGGTCGTGTCGGGCAGATAGGACAGCAGCGTGGTGTCACCCTCGCCGGATTGCCCCGAAATAATTGAAATCGCCTCCAATTTTTCTCTGGAAAGTTGCGTTTCCACGTCAAAACTGCGGATGCTTTCCACCTCGTTGCCAAAAAAGTCGATGCGATACGGATATTCGTTGGAAAAGG
>BBRT01000037.1 GCA_001417715.1 Candidatus Symbiothrix dinenymphae | reverse complement strand
CAGCACGAACGGGAAATTGTCGTTGACCGTTGCTTCTGACCCCAAATCCAACTCTTTTTTATCCAGCCACTGCCCTTGCAATTTGGTTTCGGAAAAAATGCGATAGACATTTTTTGCATTCTTCTCCGCAAAAAAACGCTTGTCGTGCAACGAATTTTCAAACACCGAAGCATCGCCGTGAGGTGCCAGCGAACCACTCTCACTGCCCATCAGATAGGCATTCAAAAATGCGGCTTTGTCCACTATCACACTGTCGATGATTTGCACATCCTCACACCGCGACAACATTCGCGCAGCCCGTTCAGCCTGTTGAATGAGCGGCGCAATTGCCTCAGCAGCAGCCGGATTAGGCTTCACTTCAGGCTTCCCTTGCTTGCCTTTTTTGCCCTTCTCGGCTTTTTCTCCCGTCAGCCACAAATCCCTCTGCGCTGTATAGGCTTCCACCGCCTTATCGAACTGATAAAGCCGGTAATACATCTCGCCGGCAGCGACATATTCTTTGTCGGCGAGCAATTTTCCCGCCTCCGCCACACTCTGAGCCTGCACAGACATGTCCAATGACAGGCACAAACAGCAAAAAACACTAATAATCCTCTTTTCAAACATAAAATTTTCCATATTATTAAAACGCATAACTGATATTTGACTGCACAAAGATAGTCTTTTTTTGTGAAAATGACCTTTTTTCAAAAAAAACAGGGCAATAACTTTTACTTCTGTCCTATTTTTTTTTGTACTTTTGCCATAAATTCCATTTAAATTTAAGAATACATTGAATATGACTTACGATTTGGCAATTATTGGCGGCGGTCCTGCGGGCTATACGGCTGCCGAATTAGCGGGCAAAAATGGCTTGAAGACCATTCTGTTTGAGAAAAATGCCTTGGGCGGCGTGTGTTTGAACGAGGGTTGCATCCCTACAAAAACCCTTTTGTACTCCGCGAAAGTGTATAACACGGCGAAAACGGCGGATAAATATGGCGTTTCGTGCGAAAATACGGCGTTTGATTTGCCTAAAATCATCGCCCGAAAAACAAAGGTGGTGCGCAAGTTGGTGGCAGGCATCCGCGCCAAAATGGCGGAAGCGGGGGTTGAGGTGGTTGTTGGAGAGGCGCACGTTATTGAGGGGATTGCGGGTCAAGCCCGCAATGACAGCCCCGTCATTACGGGCTTGACCCGCAATGACAGCCCCGTCATTGCGGGCTTGACCCGCAATCCCCTCCAAACCATTGACCTGCTCTGCAACGACCAAATCTACACTGTCGGGAAAGTTATCCTTTGCACAGGCTCTGAAACGGTGGTTCCGCCTATTCCCGGATTGCGCGATGTGGCGTTTTGGACGAGCCGTGAAGCGTTGGAAAACAAGGAAGTGCCTGATTCTCTGGTGATTATTGGCGGCGGCGTGATTGGCATCGAATTTGCCACGTTTTTCAACACTTTGGGCACAAAAGTAACTGTCGTAGAAATGGCGGACGAAATTTTGGGCGGGATGGACAAAGAACTCTCAGCCCTATTGCGTGCCGAATTGACAAAAAAAGGCATCAAGTTTCACCTCTCCACCAAAGTGGTAGCGGTGAGCAAAAACAATGTCGAAATCGAAAAAGACGGCGCAAAACAAAGTCTCGAAACGGCACAAATCCTGCTGAGCGTAGGTCGCCGCCCTACCTTTTCCAACATGAAAGTCAATGAATATATGCAGACAGACGACCCCAATATCTACGCTTGTGGCGATGTGACGGGCTTTTCGCTCTTGGCACATACGGCAGTCCGAGAGGCGGAAGTGGCTGTCAAACACATTTTAGCAGTTACCAGTTACCAGTTACCAGTTACCAGTTACCAGTTCGCTGAACGCAGTGAGCAACTCGCTGGTCACTGGTCACTGGTCACTGGTAACTGTCCTAAGATGTCTTATCGGGCTATTCCGGGGGTGGTTTATACTAATCCGGAGGTTGCCGGTGTGGGGAAAACAGAGGAGGTTTTGCAACAGGAGGGGGTTCCATATACCGTTAAGCAGCTTCCGATGGCGTTTTCGGGGCGGTTTGTTGCCGAGAATGAGCAAGGCTCCGGCGTTTGCAAAATTCTTGAAGGTGCGGATGGGGTTATTCTGGGTGTGCATCTGTTGGGCAATCCGGCTTCGGAATTGATTGTGATTGCGGGTATCGCTATTGAGCAGGGGATGACCGCCGCGCAACTCAAAGCCTGCATTTTCCCACATCCCACGGTGGGAGAAATTATCAAAGAAACGCTTTAAAAAGTCGTCCGGATGCCAATCATGCTGTTGGTGCCTAATTCCGGATGCAGGGCAAAACCAATGTCGGCTTGCCAGCGACTCCAACGGTAGCCGATGCCGAACGAGGGCGTGCCGGTGTCGGTTGTTACGCCCGAACGCAAGATGAATTGTTTGAGAATTTCGTACTCCAATCCGATACTTAGATTGAAGTGGTTGGTTTTGTCGTAACTGCCTTCCAGTGCGATAGATGCAAACTCTATTGGCTTGTAGTTGCAGCCGCCGAAGATTTTAATTGGGTTGTCGGGTAGCGTATTCAGCACATTTTCGACCAGAAGAGCCCAGTCGAATTGGTTGTTGAAATGCCAGTAAATGCCAATGCCTGTTGTAAAAAAGGTGGTGGAAGCCTCCTCCAAGATGGAATTTTCATTTGCAACCGTTCCGTTCACGCCGATGGCAAAATCGGCAAAGATTTGTTTTGCAAAACCGGCTTGCACCTGCGTCAATTGATAATCGGAGTAGCCAAACACAGACACTTTTGCCCCCACATCCAGCCATTGATTAGGCAGTTTGGCATACAAGGTGCCGGTGTTTAACTCGCTCATTTGAAAGCGATTGAGTACAGACAATCCGGCTTCGCGTTTGCCGGCAATCGCCATTTGCGCCGGATTGTGCATGGCATCACTCAGCGCGTGTAAATCGCCCAACGAAAAGGAACGCACATCAGGAGTCTGCCACTCCTCGGCAGCCCGACTTGTAATGCAACAGAGCAACATACCCGGCAGCACGATTAGGATTGATAATTTATTCATGCCGCAAAAGTACAACCACTAAGCGAAGCTACCAAATATTTTATGTTATCTTTTTGTTATCATTTTGTTATCGTTTGGTTATCGTTGTGTTATCATTTTGTTATCGTTGTGTTATCATTAAATTGCGGGATGACTTTTAAGGTTACTATACAGCACCGGGCTTAAGTCAACAGGAAAGCAGGTGATGCCGATTGTCTGTTTTTACCTGCGATGTTAGAGAAGACAGTTGTCCCGCTACCTGATGGTTGCGGCTATTTGAAAGGCA
>BBRT01000036.1 GCA_001417715.1 Candidatus Symbiothrix dinenymphae | reverse complement strand
AGAACCGTTACCAAGTGCGCAAGGCTACCGTGGAGAGCCAATATTACATAGCGAAAGACGAAAACACAGCCGTCGTGAATTTCAACCGCGAGCCGCGTTATTATTCTTCTTTGGGATTTGACCGTGGAAAATGGCATTCCAATTACTATGTCATTCTACCGGACGAAGATACACGCTTTCTGAATAATTTATGGGGACAATATTCATCTTTCAAAACGTCCACGAACTACAATGTTACCGGTTATTTCGCAAAAAAGATGGTAGCTATGCTTATTTCGTACAGAACTGTAAATAATATTGACCAAACCGCATACCCTTATCCTGATATGCGGTATGCCTCTTTGCTCCTTTACTTAGCGGAAGCGCTCAACGAGACAACAGCGGGAGAAAGCGGTACACCACCCGCAGAGGTATATGACCTCATTGACGAGGTGCGGGCACGCGCAGGACTGGATGGCGTTCTGAACAGTTGGCAGAATTTCTCCACCGATGCGACGAAACCGCGCTCCAAAAAGGGAATGCGCGAAATCATTCAGCGTGAACGGAACATCGAACTCGCTTTCGAAGGGGAGTATTATTGGGACAGTCGTCGTTGGAAAACGGCTGAAAAAGAGCAAAATCGTGTCGTCCAAGGTTGGAATGTGCGCGGTGAAATTGCGTCAACCTATTACATACCGGTATCCGTTTATACGCAAAAATTTACGCAACGCGATTACTTTTTGCCCATCAAAGAACAGCATATCGTTGATAATCCGCTGTTGATTCAAAATCCGGGATATTAAAAACAATTACGAATTACGAATTAAAAATTAAAGAATATGAAAAATAGATGTTTAGTATTATGTGTTACGACACTTGCACTCTTTTCTTGTGCGGACAAGACTTTGGAGCCTATCAATGGAAGCCTGGGTATGCCGGGAGTGGTTACAGAACTTGAAACGACCCGCATCCCCGGAGGTGCCATCGTCAGCTACCGCATTCCCGATGCTGCGGATTTGCTGTTGGTGAAAGCGGTTTACACCATCACCAACGGACAGAAACGGGAAGCTACCGCCTCCTATTACGACAATCATCTCGTGCTGGAAGGATTTAGTGATACTTTGCCGCACGAAGCCCTGATTTATTCCATCAGCCGTGCGCAGACGCTATCCGAGCCTGTTCCGGTGACGTTTCGACCGCTTGAATCCTCGTTGGCGAAAGCGGCAAAAACCGTCCGTATATTCGAAGATTTCGGCGGGGCAGCATTTGCGTGGAAAAATGAGGATGGAGCGCCATTGACATTCGATTTTCAAACCACGGATGCCAGAGGAGAATGGCAAACGGCAACTATTATTCAGTCCTCTGCCGATTCGGCGGAACGGACCATTCGCGGCTACCTGCCCGAGCCGCGTAAATTCAGATTAGTGGTGAGTGACAACTGGGACAATCAGATAGCAGTTTTGCCGGACAGTGTGATTACCCCGCTTCGGGAAGAGCGGCTGGATAAAGACAGTATGTCATTTATGCATTTGGACAATGACACTTACATGGACGCATGGGGAGGCAGAGACATTTTTATGATAGATGACGATGTCAACACGATGTCAGTCACTTACGAGGGCATTTATCCCTTATTCACAATAGATTTGGGCAAAAAAGCGAAACTGAGCCGTTTGGTGGTGCACCAGCGCCTGTATGATGGCAAGTATTATAATCAGGCAAATGTACGCCTCTTTAGTGTATGGCACCCCACAGTGGAAACACCTTCGCAGACAGGGGCATGGAGCGACTGGGTCAAGGCAATGGACTGCGAATGTATCAAACCGTCGGGTATTCCGTTTGGCGGAGATGCCGCTACGGTCATTGACTATACCAATGAAGACATGAAAGTGGCGCAGGCCGGACACAATTACAACTTCCCGCGGGACATGGAACCGGTGCGCTACGTGCGCATCTATGTTGAAAACCGAGCCGCTATATGGGGTCCCTGGTCGCCATACGGACAGTTTGCCGAATTGACATTTTACGGACTATATGAATAATAATAATTAAATAAAAAAGAAAAATTATGAAAACGAGAATCAATTTAGTTAGCGCCTTTGCGGTCATCCTGATGATGACGGCTTGCGAAGGAATGATGGACGTCCACAAGGATTATTTGGAGGGTGGCGAAAAAGTGTATCTGTCTAAACCGCTGTCGGTGAATTTTCGGGCAGGATATGGCAGGGTAGTGGCCGAATTAGTGCTTTACAATTCGCCCAATGTAAAAACGGTGGATATTTCATGGAACAACGGGAACGGCGGAAAAGAGACGCAGAGCACTCCGGTATCGCCTTCCACGGGTTTGGATACGCTATTTATCCCCATCACAGGTTTGGAGGAAAAGGCTTATACCTTTACGCTGGTGACCAGCGACGCCTACGGGAATCATTCTCTTCCCTTTACGGATGCGGGCACTGTGTACGACACTCTGTTCCAGGCATCTACGGTGCACCAGCCTATTTCGCAAATTGTTCTTACCGAAGATGGCGGTCAGCTCTCATGGACGGAGTCCCTGGATTATCTGCTGGGCAGCGAAATACGGTATGCTTCCGGAAGCAATGACACTTTAACGGTGTTTGCTCCGGCAGACGTTTCTGCGTCCCTGCCCAATGTCAAAATAGGTTCGAAAGTGACTTATCGTTCGCTTTTTCTCCCCGAACCGTCGGCTATTGACACTTTTTATACCGCGTGGGCAGAGTATGAAACGGCATTTCCTGCAACCCTCCTGCTGGATAAAACCAGATTTGGGCTGGTTGGCGTTTCCAGTGAATCAAGTGTAGATAACTGCGTCGGGGCTATGGCGAATGATAATAATACTGCTACCTATTGGCAGTCGTATTGGAATCCCGTCGGTTACGCGGGTGCACCATTTCCGCACTGGATTATTTTTGACCTGAATGAATCACGGCATGTCATCAGAGTGATTCTTACACGTCGTTCGGATCAGGCGGCTACTAAAACCGTTCAAGTTTTTGTCGGTGATGATCCGGCTCATGATGCTGTCACATGGAAATTGATTGGGTCTGTCTTATTTCCCAATAGCAACCCGCCTCAGCAAACGCTTGATGTCGTGCCGGCTACTGATTCCCAAGGACGTTACCTTAAAGTAAATTATATTGACTCTCACCAGAACACATACGTTAGCCTCGCGGAAATAGATGTTTATGTTGATTAGTTGGAATTTTGTTTTGCTTTCAATTATTATGCGTACCTTTGCGGATATTTATAAAAATGAGAAGTCATGAAAGAATTACCAATTGGTATTCAGTCGTTTGAAAAGTTGCGCAATGGCGGTTTCTTGTATGTGGATAAAACGAAAGAAATACTCCAACTTACAA
>BBRT01000035.1 GCA_001417715.1 Candidatus Symbiothrix dinenymphae | reverse complement strand
CAAATGAAAAAAAAAAAAAAAAAAAAAAATTTTGAAAATTTGAAAAAATTTTTTTTTTAAATGCGCCCCCGTGGGGGGGGGGGGGGGTGCAAAACATTCGCGCTGAAGCGCCGTAAGCGGCGCAAGTTACAAATGCCTCGGCACGGTCAAAGACCGTTACCGGTTTCGTGTATGATGAAACCGGTGAGGGAATGCCCGGAGTCAACATTGGCGTTAAAGGTTCTCCCCGCGGGGTAGCAACCGATTTGGATGGTTCTTTCAAAATAGACGTTTCGCCGACGGATGTTTTGGAGGTTACTTTTTTGGGGTATGACCTCTACACGGTGGAGGTGGGCGACAAGGCGAGCTTTGTGATTCCGCTCAAGCCCAAGTCGAATGATTTGGACGAAGTGACCATCGTGGCGTTCGGGAGCCAGAAAAAGAGCAGTGTGGTGGCCTCCATTGAGACTATCAAAGCCTCCGACCTGCGGATTCCCGCCTCGAACCTTACCTCCGCCTTTGCCGGTAAGATTCCGGGGTTGATTTCCTATCAGACCAGCGGCGAACCGGGTGCCGACAATGCCCAGTTCTTCGTGCGCGGCGTTACCACTTTCGGCTACGCTCAATCGCCGCTGATACTGGTGGATGGTTTTGAATCTACCGCCGATGACCTGGCGCGCATGACGCCCGACGACATCGAAAGCTTCTCCATCCTCAAAGACGCTTCGGCGTCGGTGCTCTACGGCTCTCGCGGTGCCAACGGTATCATCCTGGTCACCACCAAGAGCGGAAACGAAGGCAAGGTGAAAATCAATGCCCGGGTGGATGTCAATGTGGCTACGCCTACGCAGATTCCCGAAATGATTGGCGGCGTAGAATACATGCAGCTGTACAATCAGGCGCTTTTGTCGAGGCATCCCAACGAGGCAGCCTATTACAGCGAGCAGAAAATACAATCCACCATGCGGGGCGACAACCCGATGGTGTACCCCAATGTGGACTGGTATGACATGCTGTTCAACAAACAGACCGTCAACACCAAAGCAAACGTAAATATATCGGGAGGCGGCAAGGTGGCGAACTACTTTGTATCGGCAGGTTACGACAATGAATCTGGACTGCTGAAAGTAGATAACCGGAACAATTTCAACAACAATATCAACATTGACCGGTTCAATCTACGCAACAATGTGATATTCAAAATATCGTCCTCTACCACCTTAGACACTCGCCTGCAGGCGCGGTATGAAAAATTTACGGGTCCTGCCACCTCTGCCGGCAGCATCTTCAATATGGTGATGGAGGGCAATCCTGTGGATTTCCCCGCTGTATATGAACCGGACCGCGCACACCAATATACTGACCATACGCTGTTCGGAAGCCGTCCGGCTATTGGAGCAGCATCAGGTAGGAAAGACAATCCTTACGCCGAAATGGTGAAAGGATATGAATCGCGGGACGAGAGCACCGTTACCGCGCAGGCTACCCTGTTGCAGGATTTGGATTTCATTACCAAAGGCTTGAAATTACAGGCAAAAGTGTCCGCCAGTACCTGGTCAAAATATGGCACGACAAGAACCTACAAGCCGTTTTTTTATGACTTGCAGGACTATAACCTGATTACGGGTGACTACCGGCTGTTTCGTCTTAACAACGATGGATCACCTACGCTCACTCAGTCGGTTCCTGACCGCAATACTTTCGTCAAGTATTATTTTGAAGCCCGTGCGAACTGGAACCGTACTTTCGGCAAACATTCCGTTGGCGCCATGACGGTGTTGATGGTGCAGGAAAACCTGTTCAGTGTCGGTAGCGGCGATATATTTGCAACTTTACCGGAAAGGAATGTCGGCAATTCAGGCCGTGTGACCTACGATTTTGACGACCGCTATTTCGCTGAATTTGGCTACGGTTACAACGGTTCGGAGAAATTTAGCGGCTCCAAGCAATTCGGTTTCTTCCCTTCTTTCGGTGCCGGCTGGATAGTGTCCAACGAGTCGTTTTGGGAACCTGCCAAAGATGTCGTTGACCTGCTGAAGTTCAAATTCACCTGGGGATTAGTCGGTAACGATGCTATTACACAAACAAGGGCAGACCGGTTTCACTTCCTTTCGCGAATCAATCTCGGCGGCAGACCATTTAGCTGGGGTGAACAAATGACTAACACCTATAATGGATACTCAATAGTCAGGTATGCCAATCCCGACATAGGATGGGAAGTTTCCGAGAAATACAATGTCGGACTGGAATTGGGCTTGCTTCAGAATAGTCCGCTGAAACTGCAGGTGGATGTTTTCAAGGAGAACCGGAGCAATATCTATATGGCGCGTTCAAGCATCCCTGCAACGGCAGGATTGGAACAGGATATATTCGGTAATGTCGGCAAGATGGAATCGCAGGGTATTGACGGGTCCATCGACTACAAGCAGTTTTTCACCAATGATTTTTGGCTCACGGGACGTGTCAATATGACGTATGCCACGAACAAATATACGGATTTTGATGAGCCTGACCATGTGGACGCATACCTCAACAAAAAAGGACGCAGTACCGAGTTGCAGTGGGGGTATGTGGCTGAGCGCCTTTTTGTGGACGATGATGAAGTGAAGCGCTCTCCGGAGCAGCGGTTTGGAGGCAGCGAGCCTCAAGCCGGCGACATCAAATACAAGGACGTCAACGGTGATGGCAAGATAAACGAGAACGACCAAATCCCCATGGGATATCCCAAAACACCCGAAATACAGTACGGTTTTGGACTGTCCTCCGGTTTTAAGAACGTTGACTTTTCGTTCTTCTTCCAGGGTAATGCAAGGGTGTCGTTCTTCATCGACCCCAAGGGAAATTATGATACTAATGGCAATCCTGCTGATGGACTTGAGGGACACGGCATAGCACCTTTCGAAAACAGACGTAACGCCCTGGCTATCGTGGCGCGCGGCTCATGGACGGAGACCAATCCGGACGTGCATGCCTTCTGGCCCCGCTTGTCAACGGAGCCGGTAGCAAACAATACGGAGCAATCTTCGTGGTGGTTGCGCGACGGCTCATTCCTGCGGCTCAAAACCATTGAAGCAGGATATACCTTCTCAGGCATCAAGACGCTCAGAATAGAAAGCCTCCGTGCTTACTTCAGCATCGAAAACCTCTTTGTGGTAAGCCCCTTCAAGCAATGGGACCCCGAAATGGGCAACAGCGGCATGGGCTATCCGCTCAACAGGAGGTTTAATGTGGGATTGCAATTATCATTTTAATGTCTGAACTGTGATTTTAATGTCTGAACTGTGATTTTAATATGATTAATATGATTAGTATGATAAATAATATAAATAAAAAATATATGAAAACAATTAGAAAATTTATTAGTAGAGACGTGGCGCGCCACGTCTGTACATCCATGGTTGCG
>BBRT01000034.1 GCA_001417715.1 Candidatus Symbiothrix dinenymphae | reverse complement strand
AAAATCAAGCCATTTTTCATCATAATTATCAAAACGTAAAACTTGCAATTCACTATCTTCAAAGGCGTATTCGTCAAATTCGTATTCACTGACAACAGGATTTTTTTTACTATATCGTGTAACTCTTATAGCCATATCATCGGCTTGTGAGCGTAGTTTTGTTACATAAAAACCTCGCCCAAAATCTCTGTTTGGCTTGCATTTTTGCAAATCAATGACAGATACAAGCGTATCGCTACCGTGATAAACTTTCATCGTAACCCCCCATTGCTGCGACAAACTTTGAACATATCACGCACCGCCCAAAATGGGTTATCGGTATGTAATGCCCACCAACACTCGTTTAGATAGTCCCACCCGCCATATTTTTTTAGATAAAAATAAGCATCTTGAATGTTCATTTTGTAGGCACTCGCAAACTCGGGGACAATAAAAGTAATAAAACTTACCTTATCGCTTGTTTCTTTGTCCAATCTTGATTCCATAACGTTATATATATGTGGGTGCAAAGATAATAAATAATTATGAGTTATGAGGACAATTGCATCAAAATTTCTTAAATGTGCCCTGATTGTTCCCAATCTTAAAACACAGTTTGCAAAAAATAGCACCTGAAAAAAACATCTATTTTTTCTTCTTCGCCGGAGTTTTTTTCGCCCCAACAGCCTTTGCAGCAGTTGCTTTTTTCGCAAACCGCCCGCCTCGCGTCGGCTTCTTCTCCGGAGCCTCTGCGATGATTTTTTGGCAGTCGGCATACGACAACTCTGCCGGTACTGCGCCTTTTGGAATCTTGTAATTGGCTTTGTCGAACGAGATATACGGTCCGTAGCGACCGTTCAGCACCTGCAATTTAGCATCTTCGGGGAAGGACTTGATGAGTTTGTTGGCGTCGCGCTCCTGCTTCTCCTTGATGAGTTGTGTTGCCTCCTCGATGGTGATGACGTAGGGGTCGTAGCCTTTGGGGATGGTTGTGAAGGCGTTTTCGTACTTCAAATACGGACCGAAGCGACCTATGGAGGCGGTTACGGGCTTGCCTTCGAGTTCGCCAACCGTTCGCGGGAGTGTGAACAGGTTCAGGGCTTCTTCCAGCGTGATGGTTTCGATGGAGAGGTTTTTTGTCAGCGAGGCGAATGTGGGTTTTTCTTCCGCCTCTACCGAGCCGAGTTGGGCGAATGGTCCGAAGCGACCTATTTTCACTGACACGGGTTTGCCCGTTTTCGGGTCGGTTCCCAGCACGCGCTCGCCCACTTTATGCTCCGTTTTGGAGGCTGAAACGGCCTCTACCACCGGGTGAAACACATCGTAGAATTGCCTCATCGTGTCTGTCCACTTGACATCGCCATCAGCTATTTTGTCAAATTCTTTTTCGATGTTGGCGGTGAAATTGTATTCCAATACGGTGGGGAAATTCTCCGTCAAAAAATCGTTGACCACCAAGCCGGAATCGGTGGGCATCAGTTTGTTTTTGTCTGCGCCAATGGTTTCTTTCTTGACATTTTTGGCGATTTTTTCGTTTGTCAGCACCAGCGTGATAAACGGGCGTTCTTCCCCGTCTTTGTTGCCTTTGAGCACGTAATCGCGCTGTTGGATGGTCGAAATCGTTGGTGCGTAGGTCGAAGGGCGACCGATGCCGAGTTCTTCCAACTTGCGCACGAGGCTGGCTTCGGTGTAGCGCGGGGGCTTTTGCGTGAGGCGTTCGGCGGCGGAGGCTTCGGCGAGTGTTAAAATTTCGTTGAGTTTCATCGGCGGCAGCAGCGACTCCATGCTTTCGTCCGCCGCTTCGTCGTCGGTATCCTCCATATACACGCGCAGGAAGCCGTCGAACTTGATGACTTCGCCCTGCATCTGGAACTTCACATCGGGGCGGTTGCTGATATTCACCGTCACAGTGGTGCGTTCGAGCTCAGCATCAGCCATTTGCGAGGCGATGGTGCGCTCCCAAATCAGTTTGTAGAGCCGTTGCTCCTGTGGCGTGCCTTTCACGGTGCGGTTGCTCATATAGGTGGGTCGAATGGCTTCGTGCGCCTCCTGTGCGCCTTTCGACTTGGTGTGATATTGGCGCACTTTGCTGTATTTTTCGCCAAATTCTTTGAAGATTTCCTCTTTGGAGGCGTTGATAGCCAATCCGGAGAGGTTGAGCGAGTCGGTACGCATATAGGAAATCAGCCCCGCCTCGTAGAGCCGTTGCGCCACCGACATGGTTTGCGCCACCGAGAAGCCGATTTTGCGGGCGGCTTCCTGCTGCAAAGTGGAGGTTGTGAACGGTGCGGCGGGCGATTTCTTGCCCGGTCGCGTGTTAATATCTTCAATCGTGAACGTGGCGGTCTTTAGGCTTTCGAGAAAAGCCTGCGCTTCCGCTTCCGTCTTAAATTTCTTGTTGAGTTCCGACTTCACAGTCGTTTTGCCGTCGGGCAGCGTGAATTGCGCCGTCACGCGGTAAAAAGCCTCCGCATCGAACTTGTTTATCTCCCGTTCGCGCTCCACAATCAGCCTCACAGCCACAGACTGCACCCGTCCGGCAGACAACGCCGGACGAATTTTGCGCCACAGGATAGGCGATACCTCAAAGCCCACGATGCGGTCTACCACACGCCTCGCCTGCTGTGCATCCACCAGATTGAGGTCAATCTTGCGCGGATTTTCAATCGCACTGAGAATAGCCGATTTCGTGATTTCGTGAAACACAATGCGCTTATAACCGGCATCGTTCAGCCCCAAAACATCATATAAATGCCACGAGATGGCTTCTCCTTCGCGGTCTTCATCGGACGCGAGCCACACCATAGATGCCTCCTTAGCCGCTTTTTTGAGTTTCCTGACCAACTCCGCCTTGTCGGGCGACACCTCATAATCGGGCTTAAAATTATTATTGACATCCACGCACAACCCCTTGCCGTGCAGGTCGCGGATATGTCCATAGCTGGACAGCACTGTGTAATCGCTACCCAAAAACTTCTCAATCGTTTTTGCCTTAGCCGGAGACTCCACTATGACCAAATTTTTCTGCATATTGTATTGCTTATTTATATGTATAACTCTTACGATTTGCGGCGACAAAGGTAGTGAAAATTTGACAATGGCAAAATTTTTTGTTATGTTTTTTGGCTAAATCTTTTTTCCAACCGGATAACGCTCAATTTATCGCCAAGATAGAGAAACTGCCGTCGGCGGATGCGGAATTGACGCGCCAAACGGCTGAAAAATGGGCGCTGACCAACAAATTGACTTCCCCCGACGTGGTGGTTTCCGGTCTGTATAGTGCCGTCACCGCCACTCTGCCCGGATGCGCAGGAAGCAACGGTGCTATTGATGCCGGTATGCTCGAATATGGCGGTCAATGGGTGCGTGACGCTTCCATGACGGCTATTGGCGTGATTTTTACCGGCAATTTCGAACTGAGGCCAGCTTTCTTTAAGGATA
>BBRT01000033.1 GCA_001417715.1 Candidatus Symbiothrix dinenymphae | reverse complement strand
CTCATGTCAATTTGTATTCTGTAGAACGGAGCAATTTGGTTATTCTTGCAGCCGGATTGGTGACAGCTTTTCTGTTTTTGTATGATTCGCCTAAAAAATCCAATCGCATTTTAGCACTTGTCTTTTTGTCAATAGCTGCTGTTTTAAAAATATACCCTGCCATATTGGGGTTGCTCTTGTTATTTGATAAGAGATATAAATCAATCGCCTTTTGTCTATTGCTTGGAATTGTTTTGACTTTCGCACCTTTTGCTTTTCTCCATCATGGTTTCTTTGAAAACATGGAGCAATTAGTTGCTAATCTAACCTCTTTTTCCGAAGGGATGGGGGTGTTTGGCTTGCCCAGAATACTATCAGTGGTGCAACGATATGTAAATTTACCCGCTATATTATTTCCTGTTTTCAAATGTATCCAATTGTTGTTGCTCGCAATGTCCATTGTGATTTGTTTTTTCACGAAGGATAAGTGGCTAAAGATAGCTCTCTTGACTATTTGTGTTATTATGCTACCTGCGTATTCGGCATTCTATTGTGGATTGTATTTCTTTCCCGCAATAGTGTTGTTTTTCAACAAACAGACTTACAATAGAAAAGACATCCTTTATGTTTTGTTGTTTTGTGTGTTTTTGAATCCTTTCCAATTGTTTTTTATCGGCGATGCACCCAATCAAGTCGTTTCCAAGTGTGCCCTTTTGGCTATTTGGGGGCTATTATTAGTGGATGGGGTAAAAGAGGTAAAACTAAGAGCGTATTTGAACAAACTATTACATAAATAAATAAAAAAAATGGCAAAATATTTAATAACAGGTGGATGCGGATTTATCGGCAGTAATTTGGCTGCCGAGGTGTTGAAACAGGGCGAAGAACTCTCTGTGTTAGACAATCTGTATCGCAGTGGCAGCGGCGACAACTTGGCTTGGCTGCGCACCAAAGGCAAATTCAACTATTATCCGGCGGATATTCGCAATGCGAACGATGTGGAAACGGTTATTAGAGATGTGCAGCCGGATTACATTTTTCATTTGGCAGGTCAGGTGGCGATGACTACGTCTATTTCCAATCCGCGTATGGATTTTGAAATCAATGGCTTGGGAACATTTAATCTGTGCGATTCCGTTCGCAAATATTCGCCGCAATCGGTCATTCTCTATTCTTCGACCAACAAGGTGTATGGCGATTTTGAGTATTTGCATTTCAAGGAAGAACCTACGCGCTATGTGTGCGAGGAGTATCCTGATGGTTTCCCGGAATCTATCTCGCTGGATTTTCATTCGCCGTATGGCTGTTCCAAAGGCTGTGCCGACCAATATTTGCTGGATGCACATCGGATTTATGGCTTAAAGACGATTGTTTTCCGCCATTCCACCATGTTTGGAACCAATCAACACGCCACATTTGACCAGGGTTGGATTGGCTGGTTTTGCCAACAAGCCATTGACATCAAGAACGGCACGTTGAAAGCACCGTTTACCATTTCAGGAACGGGCAAACAGGTGCGCGACGTGCTGCATGGCGATGATGTGGTGCAGTTATATTTCAAGGCTAAGGATGCGAAAGCGGCTTATGGACAAGCCTTTAATATCGGCGGAGGCATCCCAAACAGTCTTTCTCTGCTGGAACTTTTTGCGATGCTGGAACAAAGTTTAGGTATTAAAATGGTTTACAAGCAGTTGCCGTGGCGCGAAAGTGACCAAAAAGTGTTTGTGGCAGACATTGCCAAGGCAAAACGCTTGATTGGCTGGGAACCTAAAGTGTCAAAAGGCGCAGGTGTAGCAAAAATGGTAAATTGGTTGCAATCTAAATAAAGAAATATGGAACTTTCAATCGTTATTCCCGCCTATAAAGAGGCAGAAAATCTGGACATCATCCTCCCGAAAATCAAGGAGGCGGTCAAAGGTATTGACCACGAAATTATCATCATCGACACGATGGAAGCGATGGATAATACCGAAGCCGTATGCACGAAACACGCGGTAAAGTATTTTCATCGCGAAGGCGGCAACACCTACGGCGATGCTATCCGCACTGGTTTCCAAAAGGCAGCAAAGGAGTATTTGCTGGTAATGGATGCCGACGGCAGCCATTCGCCGGATGATTTTCATAAGATGTTCGAGGATTGTGCGGATTATGACCTGACCATTGGCTCGCGCTATGTGAAAGGCGGCAAAACGGATAATCCTGCAATTTTGGTTTTCATGTCGCAGGTAGTCAATGTGTGTTATCGCATCGTATTAGGCGTGAAAGTGAAAGATGTGTCCAACAGTTTCCGGGTGTATCGGACAAAAGATGTCCAAAAACTTCATTTAGATTGTAGCAACTTCGACCTTGTAGAAGAAATCCTAATCAAACTATCAATAAATAACAAGAATTACCGCATCAGGGAAGTGCCAACAAGTTTCAAGAAACGGATGTATGGCGAGAGCAAGCGGGATTTGGTGATGTTTGCATTTTCTTATATCGGCAGTTTGAGTAAGTTGGTGAAAATAAAAGCAAATTAAATATGTCAAGAAAAGAAGAACTTAAACAGCAGATTTTAGAACTCACTGCGGACTATTACCGCGAAGTGCATGGGCAGCCCAAGGCTTTTGAGGCAGGGAAGACCTTTCTCAACTATGGCGGGCGGTATTTTGATGAGCGGGAATTAGTCAATTTGGTGGATTCCTCGCTTGATTTTTGGCTCACTGCCGGTCCTTGGGCGCATCGGTTTGAGACGCGCTTTGCCGAGTGGCTGGGCGTGAAGTATTGCTCCGCGGTCAATTCCGGCTCTTCGGCTAACTTGCTGGCTTTTATGGCATTGACTTCGCCGCTTTTGGGCGAACGCCGCGTGAAACGGGGCGATGAGGTGATTACTGTGGCTTGCGGGTTCCCGACCACCGTCACGCCGATTATTCAATATGGTGCTATGCCCGTCTTCGTTGATGTCACCATCCCCCAATATAATATTGATACCGCACAGTTGGACGCAGCACTTTCTTCTAAAACCAAAGCGATTATGATTGCGCATTCGCTGGGCAATCCGTTTGATTTGCAGGCAGTTAAGGATTTTTGCGACAAGCATAATCTGTGGCTGGTGGAGGATAATTGCGATGCTTTGGGGTCGGAATATTTATACAATGGTGTGTGGAAAAAGACCGGCACCGTTGGGCATATTGGCACTTCTTCGTTTTATCCGCCGCACCATATCACGATGGGCGAAGGTGGGGCGGTTTATACGGACGATGCCTTGCTGCACAAGATTGTAAATTCGTTTCGCGATTGGGGGCGCGACTGCTGGTGCGTGGGCGGTGTGGACAACACCTG
The DNA here is from genome assembly GCA_001417715.1 of Candidatus Symbiothrix dinenymphae. Lineage (GTDB taxonomy): Bacteria > Bacteroidota > Bacteroidia > Bacteroidales > Azobacteroidaceae > Azobacteroides > Azobacteroides dinenymphae. The sequence goes on along the minus strand of BBRT01000033.1, from coordinate 186 downwards.
CAAATATCGTTTCAGCAAGCAGTTTGGCGAATTGCCTGTGGGCTACGACCATAAATATGTGTATTCGCATTTCGGCTATAATCTGAAAGTGACGGATATGCAGGCGGCAATTGGCTGTGCGCAATTGGAAAAAATTGATGCGATTACGGCGGCGCGGCGCAGAAATTTTGATACCTTAAAGGCAGG
>BBRT01000032.1 GCA_001417715.1 Candidatus Symbiothrix dinenymphae | reverse complement strand
CACGTGGCAGCACTCACAGGCGATACGGCTTACATCCACGCCATCGACCGCATCTGGGACAATGTGGTGTCGAAGAAGCTCTACATCACCGGTGGAATAGGCGCCCGCCATAGAGGAGAGGCATTCGGCGATAACTACGAATTACCCAATCTGACGGCTTACAACGAGACTTGCGCAGCCATCGCCAATGTCTATTGGAACTACCGCCTGTTTCTGTTGCATGGCGAAGCCAAATATTTCGACGTGCTGGAACGCACCTTGTATAATGGTTTGATTTCCGGCGTTGCGCTGGACGGCGGTACATTTTTCTATCCCAACCCATTGGAATCGGATGGTAAATACAAATTCAATTCGGAAGGTACGCTTGTCCGCCAGCCATGGTTTGGATGCGCCTGCTGCCCGTCGAATGTCAGCCGTTTTATCCCTTCCCTGCCGGGGTATGTGTATGCTGTGGACAACAGCGATGTATACGTGAATTTGTTTATGGGCAATACGGCAGAGTTAACTGTGAGCGGGAAAAAAGTTTCATTGACCCAATCGACCGATTATCCATGGAACGGTGACATTCATATAAAGGTGTCACCGCGTTCAAAACAGCAATTTACGTTGAAAGTGCGCGTACCGGGTTGGGTTCAGGGACAGCCCTTACCCAGCGACTTGTACAGTTATGCCGACGGCAAAAAGTTGAATTATACGGTAACAGTGAACGGCACCAAGGTGGACAGCCGGTTGGAGAAAGGATATTTTGCAATTTCCCGTCAATGGAAAAAAGACGACGTGGTGGAAGTCCATTTCGACATGGAACCGCGCATAGTGAAAGCCAACGACAAAGTGGAAGCCGACCGCGGAAAAATATCTATCGAACGCGGTCCCATTGTTTATTGTGCCGAATGGGCAGATAATGATTTTGATATTTTCAATGTTGTGTTGAATCAAAAGCCTGAAATCAGGGTGGAAACCAAGCCGGATTTACTAAAAGGCATCCATCAGTTAAAAACGACAGCCCAGTTAGTAGCCCAAAATGAAACGGGACGTTTACAAGTGAAAGATGTAACGCTTTCATTGATACCCTATTACGCATGGAATCACCGTGGCAGTGGTAAGATGGCGGTTTGGCTATTGCAAAATTTGAACGGACTAAGTCGGTAGGGGTGAATCATCAAGTTGTTATAAATTCAAAAAAAATTTCATCCGATTGTAGTCTGTTTGACACCCCTGGGATCAACTTTCCAAATCGTACTCTTTAATCTTGCGATACAGGGTGCGTTCCGAGATTTTCAGTTCTTTGGCTGCATCGGCGCGTCTGCCGTTGTGTCGTTCTAATGCTTTGATAATCAGGCTTTTTTCTACGTCGTCTAAGGCGAGCGATTTGTCCTCTACCACCACGTCTGACACTGCTTGAATGGGTGCAAATGTTTCTTCTTCGGGCAGCGTGTAGGGGCGCGGAGGCTTTTGTTGGTGGATTTGCGGCTGTTCGCGGATGATGGGTTGCTCGTAAATCATTTGCTTCAACTCGTTGATTTCGCGGCGCATTTCGTATAAAATTTTGTAGAGAAATTCGCTGCCACCGGCTTCCGTGTGGGTGCCCGCTTGTGTGGGGATGATGGCAGGGAGTTGTTCTAAGGCGGGTGCAGAGAGGTAAGTTTTCAGTTCTTCTGCCGAAATTTCGCGGTCTTTTTCAAAGATTGACATCCGCTCGGTGATGTTTTTCAGTTCGCGGATGTTGCCGGGCCAGCGGTATTTAGCCAGCATGAGTTGTGCTTCGGGAGCCAGCGACACCGCCGGCACGCGGTATTTCTCGGCAAAATCGGAGGCGAACTTCCTGAACAGCAGGTAAATATCCTCCTGACGGTCGCGCAGCGGCGGCAGGTTGATGGGCACGGTGTTGAGCCGGTAGTACAAATCTTCGCGAAATTTGCCGCCGCGAATGGCTTTCAGCAAGTCCACATTGGTTGCCGCCACGATGCGCACGTCTGTTTTTTGTCCCTTCGACTGCCCTACTTTCATAAATTCGCCCGTTTCCAACACGCGTAGCAGGCGGGCTTGCGTTGCCATCGGCAATTCGCCCACCTCGTCCAAGAATATTGTGCCCTTGTCTGCTGCCTCAAAATAGCCTTTGCGGTCAGCCAATGCGCCTGTGAATGAACCTTTTTCGTGTCCAAACAGCTCGGCATCAACCGTTCCTTCGGGAATCGCGCCACAATTGACAGCGATGTACGGGCTGTGTTTGCGCGCACTGTTTTGATGGATGATTTGCGGAAAAACCTCCTTGCCCACGCCGCTTTCGCCGGTAATCAGCACCGTGAGGTCGGTGGGCGCGATGAGCAGGGCTTTTTCTATCTCGCGATTTAGCAACACGCTACTGCCGATGATGCCAAACCGCTGCTTTGTCGTTTGTATATCTGTTGCCATTGTTTTATTGATGCTCTTTTTTTATCTGATATTTGCGATACTGATGATGTCTGAAAAAACGCCGGCAGCCGTCACAGCAGCCCCAGCGCCGTATCCTTTGATAATCATCGGGTATTCGTAGTAACGCTCTGTCGTTATCATAATGATATTGTTGCTGCCCTCCAACTCGTAAAACGGGTGGTTTGCGCCAACGGATTGTAAGCCGACGCTGCATTTGCCGTTGTCCATGACTGCCACGAAGCGCGATTTTTTGCCGTCCGCTGCCAATTTTTGCCGTTTGGCTTCAAATTCGGCATTCAGCTCGGGGATTTTCTTCCAAAAATCGTCCGTGGAGCCTTCAAAATAGGGGTCGGGGATAAACAAATTCTTTTCCACATCGCTCTGATTCACCTCGTAACCGGCTTCGCGTGAGAGGATTACCAACTTGCGAATAACATCGGTGCCGTTCAAGTCCAGGCGCGGGTCAGGCTCTGCAAAACCGGCATCCTGCGCCATTTGGATGGCTTTGCTGAGCGGGATTTCCGCGCTGATGGTGTTGAAAATGAAGTTGAGCGTGCCACTCAGCACCGCCTCAATTTTCAGGATTTTGTCGCCGCTGTTGGTCAGCGCGTTCATCGTGTTGATGATGGGCAAACCTGCGCCTACATTGGTCTCAAAGAGGTATTTCACGCCGGTTTTGTAGGTGATGGTTTTCAGTTTGCGGTAGTTTTCATACGTGCCGGACGATGCCACTTTGTTGGCTGCCACCACCGAAATGCTGTGCGAGAGGAACTTCTCGTAGAGTTCTGCCACCTCCGCGCTCGCCGTGCAATCGACAAAGACGGAGTTAAAGATATTCATCTCAAGGATAGCCTCTTGCAACTTTTTAGGTGAGGAGTCTTGTCCCTCGGCGTCCAATTTTTCGATGCAATTTTCAAGATTGATGCCGTTTCGGTCTAACAGCATTTTATTTTTGCGGGCGATGCCTACTACGTTGAGTTTCAGTCTGTTGTGTTCCATCAGCGGCTTTTGCTGGCGACGGATGGTTTCCAACAGTTGTCCGCCCACCGTGCGCACGCCCACCAGAAAGATGTTGAGCACCTGATATTCCGACAAGAAAAACGAGTCGTGGAGCGAGTTGAGGGCTTTGCGGAGGTGTTCGCTTTTGATGACGAACGAGATATTCGTTTCGCTGGCACTTTGCGCCAATGCGATGGTGCTGATGCCACTACGCCCCAGTGTGCCAAACAATTTGCCGGCAATGCCCGGCACGTGTTTCATATTTTCGCCCACGATAGCCACCGTTGCCAGCCCTTTTTCGACTTTGAAGTTGTTGATTTCGCCCTGTCGCAACTCCTGTTCAAACTCCTTGCGCAGAGCCTCCACCGCCAACTCGGCATCGGCATCGCGCACGCCCAGCGTAGAGGTGTTTTCGGAAGCCGTTTGCGACACCATAAACACGCTCACACCAATTTTTGATAAAGCCTTGAAAATCCGATAGTTAACCCCCAGCACGCCCACCATGCCAAGCCCCTGCACGGTAATCAAACTCGTGTCGTTGATAGACGAAATGCCGCGAATGGGCTTGTCGTCGCGGAGATGGTCGCGCGTGATGTAGGTGCCCGGCGCATCGGGGTTGAACGTATTTTTAATTAAAATTGGTATATTCTCGTGATAGGCGGGGTAAATCGTTGGTGGATAGACGACTTTCGCGCCAAAATTGCTCAACTCCATCGCCTCCACGTAGGTCATTTTTTCGATGACGTAGGCATTGGTGATGACGCGCGGGTCGGCGGTCATAAAACCATCCACATCCGTCCACATTTCGAGGATGCTTGCTTTGAGTGCCGCCGCCAAAATCGCCGCTGTGTAGTCCGAGCCGCCTCTTCCGAGGTTGGTGACGTCGCCCGTTGCCTTGTCCGCCGCAATAAATCCGGGCACGACAGAGATTTTCGGCAAATCCACAAACGTCTGCTCAATCAGTGGGTTAGTAGCCTTGAAATCCACAATATGCTTGGAAAATTGCCTGTCCGTTCGGATAAACGTGCGGGCATCAAACAGCCGCGCACCATCCAAAACAGCCGCCACAATCTGCGAACTGAGCCGTTCGCCATAACTCACGATGCTGTCGGAGGTTTTTTGCGACAATTCCTTGACGAGAAACACCCCTTTGAGGATGTTTTTCAACTCATCCAACAAAACGGCACTGCTCACACTGTCATTGCGGGCTTGACCCGCAATCCCCTCCGCAGAACAGCCATTGCGAGCCAAACCCGCAACAACATCCGTATGCCGCTGTTCCACAAGCGCAAGTTCCTGCTCGTAGGCACTGTCGCCCGCCGCCGCGAGGCGAGCGGTTGTCAACAACTTGTCAGTAATTCCGCCGAGCGCAGACACAACCACGATGACCGGTTCATCAACCGCCTCAACGATTTTTTTTACTCTTAATATACCTTCTGCGGAGCCAACGGAGGTGCCGCCAAATTTCATTACACGCATAATCAGTTATCAGTTACCAGTTACCAGTTACCGGTTATCGGTAATTGGTAATTGGGGTGCAAAGTTACTACTTATTTTTTAATTTTGTGCCTCTTAAAAAATCAAACCCCAAAAATCTGAATCTGAATCTGGAATCTAATCAATAAAAACAAGGACTTTCCTTCCCGAAAAGCCCTCCAAATGTATAAAACAGGATTCTTTTATTCCTCTTCTTTCGCCTCTTCTTCAGCAATAGCCTCTTCAACAGCCGGAGCCTCAGCAACAACTTCTTCCTCTTCTTCAGCCGGAGCCTCATCGACAACTTCTGCCTCAGCAACAACTTCTGCCTCTTCAACAGCCGGAACCTCATCAACAACTTCATCCTCTTCAACAGCCGGAGCCTCATCAACAACTTCTGCCTCTTCGACAACCTCAGCCTCAGCAACAGGCATCTGAATAGCCCTTGCAGCAGGCGCAACCGGTGCAGCACCGGCTACGGCTCCGCCGCCACCGCGCCGCGAGCGGCGTGTTTTTGCAACAGCTCTCTTGCCTTCTCTTAGCATCAGTTCGTTGAAATCTACCAACTCTATGAAGCAGGTTTCGGCGTTGTCGCCTAAACGGTTGCCTGTCTTGATGATGCGCGTGTAGCCGCCTGCGCGTTCGCCCACTTTTTGGGCTACTTCCTGAAACAGCTCTGTCACGGCGTGTTTGTCGTGCAGTTCGGCGAACACCAAACGGCGTGCGTGCGTGGTGTTTTCCTTCGATTTGGTAATCAACGGTTCCACATATTTACGCAACTCCTTTGCCTTCGCTACGGTCGTGAAAATGCGCTTATGGCGTATCAGAGAGGCTGCCATGTTCGACAACAATGCCGCACGGTGCGAATAGGTGCGACCCAAATGATTGATTTTTTTATTGTGTCTCATTTTACTTTGCTTTATCTAATTTATACTTCGCAACGTCCATGCCGAACGACAGGTGATGGTGTTCGAGCAGCTCGTCCAACTCGGTCAGCGATTTCTTTCCGAAGTTGCGGAACTTCAACAAATCGGCACGCTGGTATTTCACCAAGCCGCCTAATGTTTCCACGTCTGCCGATTTCAAACAGTTGAGGGCGCGAACGGACAATCCCAATTCGGTCATCACGGTGTTCAACAATTGGCGTGTGTGCAACAAATTGTCATCAAAATCGCCTTCCGGCACGTCAGGCACCGTAGTCTGACTGATTTTGTCATCCGAAATCATTTTGAAATGTTGAATCAGGATATGCGCCGCTTCCTGCAGGGCTTCTTTCGGATGAATCGAACCATCGGTAGAAATCTCCAGTACCAACTTTTCGTAGTCCGTTTTCTGTTCCACACGGAAAGGCTCCACCGTGTATTTCACGTTTACAATCGGCGTGAAAATGGAGTCAATCGCAATCTGATTCGCAACATCATCCGGCGTAATGTTCTCTTCCGCAGGTACATAGCCGCGACCTTTGCCTATGTTCAATTCTAATTTCAAGACTGCGCTTTTGCCCAAATGTGCAATCACAAAATCCGGATTAAGTACCTCAAAGCCGGCCATTTGCTTTCCAATCAAGCCTGCCTTAAATTCCTCCATACCGGATATTTTGAGCGCCACTTTTTCGCTTTCCACATCTTTCACTGTCTGTTTTAATCGCACCTGCTTGAGGTTCAGGATGATGTTTGTCACATCTTCCAAAACGCCCGGAACGGCTGCAAATTCGTGGTCAACACCATCAATCTTGATGCTCGTAATCGCAAATCCTTCCAGTGAAGACAGAAGGATGCGGCGAAGAGAATTGCCGATTGTCATCCCGAAGCCGGGCTCCAACGGACGAAATTCAAATTTGCCAAATTTATTGTTTGCTTCCGACATCACTACTTCGTCGGGTCTCTGAAATGCTAATATTGCCATATTTATAAGGGTTTTATTTAGAATATAATTCTACAATTAATTGTTCTTTAATGTTCTCCGGAATATCCGCGCGCTCGGGAATATGCAAATAGTTTGCACTCATCGTGTGCTTCTCGTACGCTATCCACGGATATTTACTGTGGTTGACGCCGGTAACGCTCTCCAAAATCACTTCCAGTGACTTCGCCTTTTCGCGCACACCAACGATTTGCCCCGGCTTTACGGAATAAGAGGGGATGTTAACCACTTTGCCGTCCACCACAATGTGACGGTGGGATACCAACTGACGGGCTCCTGCGCGCGTCCTTGCCAATCCCATACGGTACACAATGTTGTCCAAGCGGCTTTCCAGCAGCTGCAAAAGCACCTCGCCGGTAATTCCTTTACTACGCGAAGCCTTTTCGAACAAGTTGCGGAATTGCTTTTCCAACACCCCGTAAGTGTACTTCGCCTTCTGTTTCTCACGCAACTGAATGCCGTACTCCGACGGTTTCTTCTTGCGACCATTGCCATGTTGGCCCGGAGGATAGCTCTTTCTGCTCAGAACTTTATCCGGTCCGAAGATTGGCTCACCGAATTTGCGTGCAATTCGTGTCTTGGGTCCTGTATATCTTGCCATTGTTCTTTAATTTTTTAAAATTTATACTCTCCTCCTTTTGGGTGGACGACATCCGTTGTGCGGCAGCGGTGTCACGTCGATGATTTCAGTCACCTCAATGCCGGCACCGTGCACCGTGCGAACAGCTGACTCACGACCGTTTCCCGGACCTTTCACATAGGCTTTCACCCGCCTCAACCCCAAGTCGAACGCGATTTTGGCACATTCCTGTGCTGCCATCTGCGCGGCATACGGGGTGTTCTTTTTGGAACTTCTGAACCCACATTTTCCGGCAGACGACCAGGAAATCACCTGCCCATCGCTGTTTGTGAGTGTCACAATAATGTTGTTGAACGAAGAGTGAACATGCAACTGACCGTTGGCATCCACCTTAACAACTCTCTTTTTAGCTACAACTGCTTTTTTTGCCATAATTCTCTTTAATTACTTCGTTGCCTTCTTTTTGTTAGCAACAGTCTTTTTCTTGCCCTTGCGTGTGCGGGCATTGTTTTTTGTACTCTGACCTCTCACTGGGAGTCCGATACGGTGACGCACGCCGCGGTAGCAACCGATATCCATCAATCGTTTGATATTCAACTGAACTTCAGAACGAAGATCCCCTTCTACTTTGAACGTCCGACCGATGATTTCACGCACTGCAGCCGCCTGGTCGTCTGTCCAATCTTTCACTTTAATGTCCCGATTTATTCCTGCTTCCGTCAGGATTTTGTTCGAGGAACTGCGACCCAATCCGTAGATGTAGGTCAGTGCTATTTCGCCTCTCTTGTTTTGGGGTAAATCCACCCCGACTATTCTTATTGCCATTTAGTAAAAATTTTTTTTCAACGGTAAATAACTTAACCCTGACGTTGTTTGAACTTCGGATTTTTCTTATCAATCACATACAAACGCCCTTGTCGGCGCACGATTTTACTCTCGGGACCGCGCTTCTTAATAGATGCTCTTACTTTCATATCTTATATTTTTAAATTTTTATTTATACCTAAACGAAATTCGACCTTTTGACAAGTCGTATGGCGACATTTCAACTTTCACCTTATCCCCCGGGAGGATTTTGATGTAGTGCATTCGCATCTTTCCGGAGATGTGAGCCGTAATCTCGTGCCCATTCTCCAACTCTACATGGAACATTGCGTTCGACAACGCCTCCACGATTACTCCATCCTGTTCTATAGCAGACTGCTTAGCCATATCATTTATTTAATACTTTTTCAATCATTTCAAACGACGATAAAATGTCGGCTCCTGTGGGGCGAATGGCTATCGTGTGCTCGTAGTGGGCAGATGGGCGACCGTCAGCCGTGCGAACGGTCCAACCGTCCTTTTCAAATTTCACATTCTTCCTTCCCAAGTTTATCATCGGCTCTATCGCGATGCACATCCCGTTTTTTAGCAGTGGTCCTGCGCCTCGCTTTCCGTAATTGGGGACTTCAGGGTCTTCGTGCATCTCTTTACCGATGCCATGTCCTGTTAAGTCGCGTACTACGCTGAAACCTCGTGACTGGCAGTAAACCTGAATTGCATTGCCGACATCTCCGATACGTTTGCCCTCAATGGCGGCTGCTATTCCCGCATACAGCGATTCCTTTGTTGTTTGCAACAGTTTTTTAACTTCCGGCTTCACCTCCCCCACTTCAAACGTGTAGGCTGAGTCGCCACAATAACCGTTAATTTTTACTCCGCAATCGACCGAAACGATGTCGCCATCTTTCAACCGATAATCGCCCGGAATGCCGTGTACCACATTTTCATTCACCGAAATACAAAGAGCGTTTGGAAATCCTTTATACCCTTTGAACAATGGAACTCCCTTGTTATCAAGGATATACGTTTCCGCTATTTCATCTAACTCGCGTGTGGTAACCCCTACTTTGATGACTTTCGCCACCTCTGCTAAGGTTGTGCCTACCATCAGGTTTGCCACCCGCATCAATTCTATTTCTTCATCCGTTTTAAGAAATATCATTTTCTATCAAAACATCAATACATATTGCCCTGACGACCTTTGATACGACCCGATTTCATCAGACCATCGTAGTGACGCATCAGCAAATGACTCTCCACCTGTTGCAAGGTATCCAACACCACGCCCACCAAAATCAACAACGATGTGCCGCCAAAGAACGACGCAAAACTCTGTTGAATGCCAATGTAGCTTGCCAACGCAGGCATAACTGCCACTGTTGCAAGGAATATTGCACCCGGAAGCGTGATGCGCGACATGATTTCATCAATATACTGCGCCGTCTGTTTCCCCGGTTTGATACCCGGAATAAAGCCGTTGTTACGCTTCAAATCGTCAGCCATCTGCTTCGGATTTATCGTGATTGCCGTATATAAATAGGTGAACAGGATAATCAAAACGACATCAACAAAATTGTACCAAAAGCCGTTCATATTCGTCAACCAGCCAAAATACTTCATCCCAAAACTCTCTGCATCGGCACTATAGCCAATCAACGAAATCGGCACAAACATAATGGCTTGCGCAAAGATAATCGGCATCACATTAGCCGCATTCACCTTCAAAGGAATGTACTGACGCGCACCACCAAACTGCTTATTACCAACCATTTGCTTCGCATATTGCACCGGAATACGGCGGGTACCCTGCACAAGCAAAATAGCACCGGCTGTTACACCCAACATGATAACCAACTCCACAAGGAACATCACCAAACCACCGGCATCCTGACCCAAGCGGGACACAACTTCCTGACTCAAAGCCTGCGGCAAACGAGCGATAATCCCCACCATGATGATGAACGAAACACCATTGCCAACACCCTTATCCGTGATGCGCTCGCCCAACCACAACACAAACATCGAACCCGCCGTGAGGATGATGATGGACGAAAAGGTGAACCAGGCACCCGTAGGAACCGCTGCACCGGCTGCGTGCAACTGAACACCCAAGTTTGTAAGGTATGCAAACGCCTGAGGAATCAAAATCGCAATGGTGAGATAGCGCGTGTATTGCGCAATTTTTCGCCGTCCGCTCTCGCCCTCGCGTTGCAACTTCTGGAAACTCGGAATCGCAATCGCGAACAACTGCATCATAATAGAAGCCGAGATATAGGGCATAATCCCCAACCCAACGATTGAAGCGTTAGAAAACGCACCGCCCGAAAACATATCCAGCAACGACAACAACCCACCGGCAGTCTGACTTTGCAATGCCGCCAACCCCGCAGAATCAACGCCCGGAAGGACGATGGTACACAGGAAGCGATACACCAAAATAATGCCCAGCGTGATGCCTATCCGCATTCTCAGATCTTCAATCTTCCAAATATTCTTTATTGTATCAACTGCTCTCATGCTTCCTTAACTGTTTTGAGGGTCGTTGCCTTGCCGCCTGCTTTGGCGATGGCTTCTTCGGCGGTTTTGGAGAAAGCGTGTGCGAGCACTTCCACTGCTGAAGAAATTGTGCCTTTTGCAAGCACTTTCACCAATTGCTTGGAGGAAACGAATCCTGCCGTTTTCAACTCTTCAATACCAATCTTCGTCAATTGTTGCGCCTCTGCCAATGCTTGCAAAGTGCTCAAATTGATGGCTTTATATTCCACGCGATTGATGTTTTTGAAGCCGAACTTCGGCAAACGCCGTTGAATAGGCATCTGCCCGCCTTCAAAACCAATCTTCTTGGCGTAGCCCGACCGCGATTTCTGTCCCTTATGACCGCGTGTGGAAGTGCCTCCCATGCCTGAACCGGTGCCACGACCGATGCGTCTTTGGCTATGAGTAGAGCCTTTTGCGGGTTTCAAATTTGATAAATTCATTTTGCGTCTGTTTTTACTAAATGTTTCACTTTCTCTATCATTCCCAACACTGCGGGATTTGCCGGACGTTCTACCGTGCGACCTGTTTTTCTCAATCCAAGAGCGTCTAACGTCAAGCGTTGGACTTTCGGACATCCGATGCGACTTCTGACTTGCGTTACTTTGATTGTTGCCGCTGTTGTTGTTGTTTTTGCCATTTTTTTTGTCCTCCTTAACCTTTAAATACGCGTTCAACTGAAATACCTCTGTTTTGAGCCACCATAGCGGGGTCGCGCAATTCGTTTAATGCCGCGATGGTTGCTTTCACCAAGTTGTGGGGGTTGGATGAACCTTTCGACTTCGCCAACACGTCCGTCACACCTACCGACTCCAACACCGCGCGCATGGCACCTCCGGCTTTCACTCCGGTACCGTGCGTAGCCGGTTTGAGAAACACTTGCGCCCCGCCAAACTTCGCTACCTGCTCGTGAGGAATCGTTCCTTTATGAATAGGCACTCTTATCAAGTTCTTCTTCGCCGTTTCTACACCTTTGGAAACAGCTGCCGTCACTTCGCCGGCTTTTCCCAAGCCCCAACCGATGACGCCGTTTCCATTTCCAATCACCACGATGGCGGCGAAACTGAACGTGCGACCACCCTTGGTCACCTTCGTTACCCGATTGATAGCTACCAAACGGTCTTCCAATTCCAAGTCGTTTGTCGTCTTTACTGTATTATTTATTGCCATTTCTTATTTAAAATTTAAGTCCACCTTTACGGGCTGCTTCAGCCAATTCTTTCACTCTACCGTGGTACAGATAGCCATTGCGGTCGAAAACCACTGTTTCGATACCGGCTGCCTTAGATTTTTCGGCGATGACCTCGCCCACTTTCGCGGCGATTTCCTTTTTAGGGGCTTTTTCGGTCAAAGCGAGGGAGCTTGCAGCGCACAAAGTGTTGCCTGTCAAGTCGTCCACGACTTGGGCATAAATTTGTTTGTTGCTTCTAAACACTGTCAAACGAGGGCGGGCAACGGTGCCTGATACATGCTTGCGCACCCTTTGTTTTATCTTTATTCTTCTTAATTCCTTTGTTGTCATAATCTTCCGGTTTTAATGTTATTTACTTGCTGATTTTCCGGATTTCCGACGAACCACTTCACCCACAAAGCGAACACCCTTACCTTTGTAAGGTTCAACTTTACGGAATGAGCGAATTTTCGCGCAAACTTGTCCGATTAGCTGTTTATCAGCCGACTCCAAAATCACTAACGGGTTTTTGTTACGTTCCGACTTCGTTTCCACCTTAATTTCGGGCGGCAACTGCAAATAGATATTGTGCGTGTAGCCGAGCGAGAAGTCCAACAAATTGCCCGTGTTAGCCGCGCGGTAACCCACACCAACCAATTCAAGCTCTTTCTTGTAGCCCTGCGATACGCCAATCACCATATTATTTAGCAACGAGCGATACAAACCGTGGTAAGCACGATTTTGACGTTCGTCATCGGGGCGCGTCACCGTTAAAGTGTTGCCTTCCACCGCAATAGTGATAGCGGGATTTATCTCCTGTTTCAACTCTCCTTTCGGACCCTTAACCGTCACAACATCGTTTTGCTGTGTTACGGTTACTCCCGAAGGGATTGTGATGGGTAATTTTCCTATTCTTGACATTTTCTTTCCTCCTTCATTAATAGATGTAACATAAAACTTCGCCGCCCACATTGAGGTCTTTGGCTTCTTTGTCTGTCATCACTCCCTTGGAGGTCGAAAGTATCGCGATACCCAACCCATTCAGTACGCGCGGCATATCTTTGTGCCCTGCGTAGCGACGCAAACCCGGCGTAGAAATACGTGTCAGGGCTTTAATCGCGTTCACTTTGTTGACGGTGTCATACTTCAAGGCGATTTTTATCGAGCCTTGTGGACCGTCTTCTACAAACTTGTAATTCAAGATGTAGCCTTTGTCGAAGAGAATCTTAGTGATTTCCTTCTTCAAATTCGACGCCGGAATGTCCACCACGCGATGTTTCGCTTTAATGGCGTTCCTCAGTCGCGTCAAATAATCTGCAATTGGATCTGTCATTTTCTTTATAAATGTTTTAAATTGATCCGGACTTTCCGGACAATATTTAAATGTGTTTCCCGTAGAAAAAAAGCACTTCTTAATTTGCTAATAATCAAACCATTAACCCCTTAAAACGCGGATTTTCGCCCGTGAAACGGTGCAAAGGTACAACAATTTTTTGGAACTGCCAAATGTTTTTTGAAAAAAATTGCAAAAATGCTTGTGCATTTGAAAAATTGTACCCCATACGGGGTAACGCCCAAAGGCACGCCATGGGAATTGCGGATAATCCGTAATAACACCACATTGTAGAGACGTGGCGCGCCACGTCTTGCGCCACGTCGTGCTGTGCCACGTCTTGCGAGATGTCTGTTGAATGAATTGATTTTTGTTCAATTTCGTGTCATTTTTTTTGACAAGGTGGTTTGCGGTAAATTAGCTCCGGCTTCTCTCAATGTTCTGATTAATGCTTCCGTATCCAAATCGTTGGCCGGTTGACCGGTTTTGATGGATTGTACGGCTGCTGTACCTGCTGCCTGTCCCATCATTGAACAGGCAGGCTGAACTCGAATTGACCCATGTACTTTGACATCACTGGATGCACATCTGCCTGCAACCCAGAAATTTTTCCATCCGCCTTTGGGTACAAGAATCCCATAAGGAAGTCCGAAATATTCGCCGCTTTTGTACATCGTTTTGGCGCCGAGTGCTCTTGCTGCATTAAACCGGTCGTATTCCGCCTGAGAAGTATCGTAAGGATGGTTATCTAAAAATTTGGAATATACGCCTATCTGGTCGGAAAATTTTCTTCGCTCCATATAATCGTCAATATTCAATTCATATTCTCCCAGTATTCTTCTGGATTCACGAATCCCCATAACATCGGCTGTAATAACAAGTTCGATGTTTTCACATCCGTTGACGTATTTCTGGTAGAACGTTTTGTATTCCTGAACAATTTTTCTGCCCAATATCATTCCATCCGTTAAATCCTTACACCGCAGGGAATTTAGATTGAATACATGACCACCGTTTAAATTCCCCGTCAGTCTGCTTACATGATTCATTCCGGAAAGATGCCGGTCTATCTGTGTGAAATGACCGTCTTTTATTGCCTTTACATTTTTGCCCCATTGGTCTTGATCGGTAAATTTATCCCAGTTAATGCCTGTAAAAAGCGACATTAAGGTGGAAGGCATGATATGCGGAGTGTCTGTGCCGGCATCCCGACACACTACTCCGCACAACTTTGCAATAACACCGTCGCCGGTACAGTCAATAAACGTTTTTGCCTTGATATAATGGCATCCTTCTATGTTGTGAGTGATAACTCCCGTTACCCGGCCTTTTTTACTGTCGGCATCAACATCAATCACTTTTGTGAAAAATTGAACATTGACATTTGCCTCAACAACCAATTCATCCAATAACAATTTGTAGCCTTCTACCTGATAAGGAGTCCACTTGTTGAGTTTTTTGCGCCAGTTATCCGGGTCAATATCGGGGATAAGAGAATCGCGTTGATACAATGTTTCGATGATATCTCGCATCAACCCTCCGACTAACATTTGTTCGCCGTTTGCCATTGGATCGAAGCATGTTACCAATCCGGAGGTACCCATTCCGCCCAAACAACCGGTGGCTTCAAGTAACAAAACTTTTGCGCCCAAGCGTGCGCTACATACGGATGCCGCTACGCCTGCCGGACCTCCTCCGATGACCACAATGTCATAATTCGTAGCATCAACCGGTATTTTGCGTGAGAAATTATACGTTCCGGCGCTTGATTCCCGGCTTGTTTTCTCTGATGATGCCGCAATTGCGTATGTTCCGGTCATTAGACCGATTGTGCCCAAGCCTGAACGTATAATAAAATCTCTCCGTGTTTGATTTTTCATCCCAAACTGTTTTATTAATGTGTGACAATATAATACACTTGTATTTCGAATAATCTCGTCATGGTATATGTTTCGAACCTGACCTTAGTCGTTGTGACAGTAGTGAAATCAGCCCCATACGTCGGATTCGTATTGCCGGTGCCGGAATCATGAACAGTTATCCAAGCACTACCATCCCAAGCCTTCAAAATTAATCTGTCAAGCACATATTGAGTACCCCCAACTCCCCCATAGCCATCAGGGGTTCCATTCCATGTTTTGAAACTATTGACAGGATATTCTCCTTGCAAATCTATTTCCATATAATGGAGGTTGGTATTGTTCAGTGAAACCCATCGTCCCGCAGTTAGAGCATAATTCCCATCAACAGCATTGTATTCTCGTTGAGCCGCATTGCCGGTGCCACCATTAAGATCACCGGATTGTATTGTTACCGGTTTATTAAGCGAAAGAATAAATTTCATATCCATGGGGACAATATTGGCAGAGAAAGAATCAATTGCTGTTGGTTCAGGTCGATATACTGTTTTGTATTGAACAACTTTAGAAATATCCACATCCGCTAAAGACAGGGAAGTCTCGGGATGCGGAAAATATGCCGTCACAGGATTATTACCTCTATCCGTATAATAAAATTCCATCCCTGCTTCGTCGTTTGTCAATGCAGGGGCTAAATTAACCGTAATGTCTCCCGGTGCTACGCCGAAGTCTGCTCCCAAAACGCGTCTATTCAACCGCGAGTCATTATAAATACTGCCATATACACTTGCCGATGTTTCAAATACCATGGATTTATTTCCGGAAAGATCGGAAGATATCAACTGAAAAGTATAATTTTCTTCAGTAATACCATCGGCGGCACCAAAAGATACTTCCAAAGGCTCTGTGGCTTGATGGGGCGGAATAGAAAATGTTTTTGAGAAAGCATTATTGAAACCCCAATAGACCGTCAAGGTTTTTGCGCGCGGATCGCTGATATAATACTTCAGCAGCAAACTGTCGTTTCCCGGACAGGCTATTACCGAATCTACTTTCCCGATGTAAACCGTCTCGCCTCTGGCAAGAAATTCATCGTGCTTATCGTTCATCTCGGCGCAACCGGCCAAGAGAATCATACAAATAAAGAAACCAAAATTTTTCATATCATTTTTTTTTAATTATTTATTCAATTATTCATTTATTCAATTGATGGGTTCACCCCAAAATCTCAATTCAGCAAGATGCATTCCGTTGGTGCCACTCCATGAGCCGTTGCCTCTGACTCTAATTCGGATATAACGTACAGCCGGGGCTGCTTCGGGAAATTCAAAATCCTCTCCTGCGGAGGCATAAGCATAATCTTCCGGAGTTGCCACAACGTCAAACGACAATCCTGACGGACGGTGGGAAATGCAATTGAGCAAAGTATCGCCCCATTGAGCATCTGTACTTGCCGGATCTTGTGCAACCGACAAATCATTGGTACCCAGTATGTAAAAATCACGCGGATTATGAAGTCTAAAATAATAATCCTCCCGACCAAACAATTTGAATCTGGATAGTTTGACTTTGATGCCTAAATCGATAGTAAAATAAGCAGGGACTGTACCGGGTGAAATGTAATATACCGTTCTGGCTACGGCTCCTGCAACTAAAACATCATCCCACAAAACGCTCATGGGACCACACCAAGTAGCATGCTCTGTATGAGCCGGTAATTTAGGCATACCGGCAAAAGTGCTATGGTCGATAAACTGTTCGAACAGAGGCTCTAACTGAAATTGCACTGTATCGGAGTTATTATTATACTTGTCTCGGGCAAATACGGCAAAAGTTGTCAACACGGCATCCAATCCACGAACAGATTTCTGCACATTTTTTTCCGCAGAGTAAAAAGACTCTATAAGACTGAAATTTCCCGTTCCTTCATTTTTCTTAAGGACAAAAACCGTGATGTCTTCGTTATTAGCGTTTTCCCAGTTCACATTAAAGCCACCTCGTGCAACGGTATAATTAACACTTTGACGAACATCATATATGTTGGCGTCTTCAGGATGAATGGGTACCTCAACCGGAACGGATTCATTTTGACTTCTATCAACGGCTATGAGTTGCAGCTTGTATTCCTGCGAGCGGGCAAATCCATTAACTGTAAGGGTGTTAGAAAAGGAGGATACTTTGATATCCTGCTTTGTTCCATTCGGAAGCACAAAACTTGCTTTGACATACAGCAAATCTGTTTCATCCGGCAGGTCGTAAGTAATTGATGCGCCTCCGGGGAAATTGACCACTTGGGGGTTGCTAACAGGTTTGGGCGGAGTGCTGTCTGTCGGGTATTGCCCGATAGGTGCTTCCGAACAAGCGAACAGCCCCACAAGTGAAACAGAACAAATTCTGAGCGACCACCGACGGATCGCGTTGATACAGATATTATTCATATCTTTTAATTTTAAATTATTCATAACTTTTAATTTTTAATTTTTAACTCATAACTCATAACTCATAACTCAATCTACCATCCCGGGTTTTGTTCCAAGTTTGGATTTCTCAACAATTCTCCCAGACGGATAGGCCATAGATACTCCCTTTTGTTGAACTTCAATTGACTCAGTGTCGTCACATGGTAATAATCATCAGGAACTGCACCAAGTGTATTCCATCCCCTGATAGGTTTGTTCAACCATGTTTCGGAAAGTAACCAGCGTCGAATATCCCAAAAGCGTTTCCCTTCAAAAGCAAGTTCAATCATGCGTTCTTGTCTGATGATGTCACGCATACCGCTTTGAGTGTTGGGTTTGCCGGGGTTGGTTGAGTAGTCTGTCCAACTTTCCACCACACCTTTCAATTTTGCCCTGGCCCTTACCAAATCCACATATTCATAAACCGCCGGGGTAGGATTATCCACACTTTCGTTCAACGCTTCGGCATACAATAAATACAAATCAGCCAAACGTATGATGGGAAAAGATGATACTGTTCGAACATGATCGGTATTTGCCGCATTGTACTGATCTTCGCTATGCGATAATTTCTTGATGATATATCCGGTAACGGAATATCTGATTCCTCCCGCAGAATTGCCGGACGCCTCGCCTTGCAACATATACAGCGGCCAAGCAGCCGAAGACGTCGGAGTGGCATCACCATCCAAATTTCTACCACTCCCTACCCAATAACCTCCGTCAAATCCCAAATTAGCATAAAATCTTAGTTCCCGATGCATATTAATTTTGGCGATTGGGCGAATACCATTTGTAATCATAAATAAGTGCTGATCGGGGGGAGCCGGTTCTGCCTTAAAACGATTGGTATAGTCATAAAACTTGTCTTCTTCGATAGGTACGCCATTATTACTGTAAAACAATTCTACCATGCGCATCGTGGGAGCAATGCGAGGTTCCGCAGATATTCCTGCTTGAGCCGTTAAAAATTTAGGAGATGTCCAATAAGAACAATTGTTGCGAGTTCCCCAGATGATTTCACTATTCCATCGGTCTGTAACAACGGTACGTAATGTCATCACCCATTTACTGGTATCTGAAAGCCCGGCATAGTTCGCGTAGTAAGCTGATTTAGAAAAATCGTACAATTCAATTTGCTGCGTTAATTCTGCCGTATCAATGGCATTTTTGCAGGCAATTGCGGCACGTTCCCACTTCTCTTTTTTACTTAATTTGCTTTCAAAAAGATAGACGCCTCTGTTGTCTTTAAATTGTTCATAATCCGGATTGTGATTGAACAGAGGACTCGCTGCCGTCACCAATAGTTCCGCTTTGATAGCCAATGCTATCGGTTGCGTGATTCGTCTCAATTCACTGGAAACGTCAGTAATAACCAGTGGAAGATTGGGTACGGCTTCGTCTATCAACTGTACAATATAATCTATACAATCGTCAAATTTATCCCGATATACTCTTGTTTCTGCTATCTCGGCATCTATCGGTAAGTTTTCTTTAACCAAAGGGATAGGCCCATACATGCGCAACGCATAGTAATGATAATAGGCTTTTAAAAATTTCGCTTCAGCTCTCCAACGTTCTTTTTCGGCTTCCTTTAAATCCGGGCCTACCTTATCCAGATTTTCAAGGAAAATATTGCAATCTCGGAGTAATCTGAATGTACTTCTCCCCTGATTCAGCCCTTCCCACCAATTCACCAAGGGCGAATTGATATTTTGTGACCGTTTGAGATTGAAACAGGCCATATCTCCTAAATCCCTAAGCCCTACTTGGTCTATATACGACCATGTATCGTCTCCCCCCATCAGTCCGGGATCAGAAGCCGGATCACCAATGTATGGCTGGTAAGAGTAGAGGGTGGTAAGATATTGCTCGGCACCGGCCCTGTCGCGAAAAAGATAATCAATTGTTGCTACATTATCCGGCACAATGTCCAAATAACTATCGCATGAACAACAAAAAATCATAAAAAATAAAGAATATACTAACTTTTTCATATTATGTAATTTTAAAAAGTGAATTGTAAACCAAGATTATAAACTCTTTGCAGTGGATACCCCAAGCCATTACCGGCCATTTCCGGATCCCACAATTTAAAGTGGCTGAAAGTGAGCAGATTGGTTCCACTAACATAAACGCGGAACGCTTTCATTTTGATTTTATTGGTAATGCGTTCCGGTATGGTGTATCCCAATTCTGCCGATTTCAGGCGCAGGAAACTGCCATCCCGCATAAACCATGTACTTGTCTGTACATTGTTTTCTACTCTTTGGTCGGAAAGGCGGGGCCATAGCGCAAACAAATTCCGGTTGTCTTCCGACCAGTGGTTATCTGCATAAGCCTGCAACAGGGCGTTTTTGGATATAGTCGCACTGTTGTCGTCTGTATCCAGAAAAGGAGCGGTTGTTGCCGCGTCAATCCAGAAAGAACGTTGTCCTAACCCTTGGAAGAAAAATGAGAAGTCCAGTCCTTTATATCCGGACGATAATCCAAACCCGTATATGATTTGAGGTTCGGATGGAAATCCGATGGGCACCATGTCCAATTCGGTAATTTGACCATCGCCGTCAAGGTCTTTGTATTTGATGTCACCGCCCATAAGCGGACGGGTATCGTTGAAGTTTTGAGAAGGCGAATTGAGAACTTCGTAATCGTCAACAAATAACCGTTCTGCCACATACCCGAATTTCTGTGAAACGGGTTGTCCTATCATGGACTTCCAAGGGGTATCGGAATAATCAATTTCCTCGTATTCGGTAAATTTGGTGGTGGCATAAGTGAAATTCACCCTGCCGGTGAGCCAGAAATCCTTATTGAAACTGTGCTCATAATCAACGGAAAAATCTATTCCGCTTCCATCTGCCTTACCAAGGTTTGCCTGAGGTGTGAACATAAATCCCATGCTTGCAGGCACATACGCTCTGTCTAACAAGATGCCTGATCGATTCTCGGTATAATAATCAGCCATAAATTCCAATTTGCCAAACAGATTCATCTCAATCCCCAAATTCATCTTCTTGGCTGTTTCCCATGTAATCTTATCATTTGGATATTTGTCTATAGTGGTACCATACTTCGTTTGGTCAAAATTATATCCAAAATTATAACTCCTACCGGAAAGGCTGCCAATTCTCACATCCGATAAATAAAAGAATCTGTCGGTTACATTTCCGATGGCGTCGTTTCCAACTAATCCATAAGTGGCTTTAAATTTCAATTTGGGTATTATTCTCTCAAGTTCCAAACTATTCGACCAAAAACCTTCATTGGATATGATCCAGCCCAATCCGGCGGAAGGGAAAAATCCAAACCGTTCTTCCTTGGCAAATCTTTCCGAACCGTTGTATCCGAAATTAAATTCTGTAAAATACCGACTGTCAAAGGCATAAGTAGCTCTACCCGAAAAACCGATATTTCTGTGAGGCAAAGATGAGATTAAAGATACGGCATTGGCTTCCGAATAATTCCGCATGGTAAACACCAACAAACCGCTGACAGCATGTTTATCTGCAAATGTACGGTCATAATTTACAGCCGCTTCAGTGTAATTGGTGGTCTGGATTACCCTGGGCTCTTCTGTATAACCTAAAAATTCTTCAGACGCCCCTGCAGCAGTATTTAAATGTCTCAAGATATACTTGTCTGTGGATTTGTCATAAGCAACTATGTCGTAATAATACGGCTTGTATTCTCTTTTTATCTCATGGAGTGAATACCGATTGGTTGAGTACAAGGCTCTTATCGCCAACCCGGGAGTAACAAAGTCCAAATTTTGTTTTAATTCGAACTGCGCCATCATTTTTGACCTGTTGTATTCTTTATACCCCTTTACCATATCGGCATACGGATTGATATGATTGCCGACGTCAGCATTGCCAAATAAAATATGTTGCACATAAGAGTTTAATTCGTCCGGTGCATATTTGGGGGCAAACGACACGGGGTCTGCCCTTACTATTTTATTGTACAGCGCATCGCCTCCGTCCAAGGGTCCCTGATAATCGTCAAAAGTACCTGACAAACGCACAATGGCTTCTGTGGTTTTAGTCAGATTGATATTGACATTCGAACGCAACTGGTATTTTTTGAGGTCAATGTTGTTGTTAAAGTTATTCTGTTTGTCCATTTTCAGATTTCCATTGTCCTGATTGTAGGTAGCCGCCACATAGTATCTGGCTACCTTGCCGCCACCACTCACATTCAGATTAGTGCGGTAATTAACGGTATGGTCTTCCATCAGCATGTCATACCAGTCATTGGCAGGATACATGTATTGATTCCTGTTCGGATCCATGGTGTTGTCAATCTTTTCCTGCGAGTAGGGCACATAGCCTCTTGGATCTCTCGTCAAGACCGCCTCGTTGTTCAATCGCATATAAGTGATAGGGTCGGCAAATTTAACTTTAAAGGTCGGCTCGGATATGGAAGTCTCTGTTCTGAATGTTATGGTAGTTGCGCCTTCCTTTCCTTCCTTGGTGGTGATAAGAATGACGCCATTGGCACCGCGAGCACCATACAAAGCCGTTGCTGTAGCATCTTTCATGATGGAGAAACTGGCAATATCATCGGGCTGCATCCGCGAAAGGTCTGCCGATGACATTTCCACGCCGTCAATCAGGATAAGCGGTCCGCTGGCATAAGTGAGCGAAGTAACGCCGCGCACGAAGAAGCTGGCATCGTCCTGCCCCGGCTCACCACTCGTTTGATAGGAAACCATACCTGCCACACGCCCTGCAAGTGCTGTGGAGAGGTTGCTGCTCGGCACCTTCAAATCTTTGGTGTTGATGGTGGTAATGGCAGAAATCACGCTTTCCTTCTTCTGCTTGCCGAAAGCAACAATGGTCACTTCATCCAATTCATTCGACTTGGGCTTGAGCGGAATCACAAAACTCGCCTTGTCGCCCACCGTCACAGTGTAGGTGTCATACCCCAAAAAAGAAACTTCCAAAACATCCGTCGGCGAAACGTCTATTTTGAATGAACCATCCAAGTCGGTTACTACTCCACGAGAGCTCCCTTTGATGGTGATGGTGGAACCGGGGACTCCATCTCCGGTTTCATCGTACACGAAACCGGTAACGGTCTTTGTCCGTGCCGAAGCATTTGTAACTTGCGGCGCCTCCTGCGGTGCCTCAGCGCGAATGCTTTGCGCCCCCCCCCCCCCAAGAGAATGCTGCTTAGAAGCAAAGTTTTTGCAAAGTTTGCAAACTTCTTACATTTGAACTTTTCTTTCATAAATTTTATTTTTAATGTTTAACAAAATTTGTTGTGAACTGCCACTATGACAATTCGGCGGCAAAGGTAAGGAATGTTTTTTGAATTGACAATAGATTTTCTAAACTTTAACACTTCAATATGTTAATGTTTGTTAATTTCGTTATTATCGTCATTGCGGGCTTGACCCGCAATCCCCTGAAAATGAGCTGAATGTTGTGCTACAGAGCGATGTAGAACAGGGGATTGCGGGTCAAGCCCGCAATGACGGTTCGGGCTTTCAGCCCGTAAATTCAACATCCAACCAATCTTCCGACCACGACTGCGTTTTAGTTTGGATATAAGTGTAGGGAAGAGGCAGGGTGCACTACTTTTTTGGAGTGGCTGTTTTGGGAGTGGCTGCTTTTGGGATGGCTTTTGGGGCTGAATAAACCACGCGGACTCCCAGATAGTCGTAGCGATACACCGGCATGAAGTAGTTGCGATAGGGTATTTCGCAAAACTCCGGCGGATTGAGCCAACTGCCGCCGCGAAACACGCGATACATACACTTCGCATCATAGCAATCTTCACACCACTCCCACACATTGCCGGTCATGTCATAAATGCCCAACGAATTGGGCTGTTTCGTTCCAACAGGATGCGTTGCCTGTTCGGAGTTGCCGGCATACCACCCCACTGCACCGATTTTATCGCCACCGGCAAACTTATACGGCTCGTCTTTTTTGCCGCCACTTGCGGCATAAGCCCATTCCTTTTCCGTGGGGAGGCGATATTCTTTACCTGTCAGGGTGTTCAATTTAGTGAGAAATTGCTTCACATCGTTCCAACTGACATGCTCCACAGGGTGGTCATAGACCCGATAATCGGCAGGATTGTCGCCCATCACAGCCTCCCACTGCTCCTGTGTCACCTCATATTTGCCAATGTAAAAGTCGGCAACAGCAAACTTTTTGCTGCCCTCCACAAACACCATTTCGATGTCAAGCGGATTAAACAGCGAATCTTCTTCCACCGCATCCGTTTGCCCAAACCCCATCGTAAATGGGGTGAGGGAGATAAATAATGCTAATTTTTTTTTCATTGAGCCTGCAAAGTACTCCGTTATTTATTCACCTGAAATTTGGTGTTGCCGTTTACGAGAAAATCTACAATTTGCTTTGCTGCCGCTACGCCTGCGTTGTTGTTGGCTTCTGCGGTCTGTGCACCCATCTTTTTCGGGGTGGAGAAGTAGCGTTTGGCAAATTTTTCTTTTACTTCGGCGTCTTTGTCCGGCATGATGTCCGTCACGTATTTGAAGTCGGGGCGAGCTTCCAGCACTTTGAGCAAGTCGGCTTCGTTGATGACTTCTTTGCGTGCCGTGTTGACCAAAACTGCGCCTTTGGGCATCTTGTCGAGCAGGGTGGCGTTGATGGAATTTTTTGTTTCAGCCGTTGCCGGGATGTGCAGCGATATGAATTGGCAGGTGGCGTAGAGTTCGTCGGCTGACGAAAGAGCTTTCACGCCATCGTTTTCAATCACTTCTTTGGGACAGAAGGCATCGTAGGCGTAGATTTCCATGCCGAAACCTTTGGCGATGCGTGCCACATTGCGCCCTACATTGCCATAAGCGTGGATGCCTAACTTCTTGCCCTGCAATTCACTACCCGAACTGCCATCGTAGGCATTGCGCACGGCATAAACCATCAAGCCGAGCGCCAGTTCCGCCACGGCATTGGAATTTTGTCCGGGCGTGTTCATCACCACCACATTGTGGGCAGTGGCAGCAGCCAAATCCACATTGTCGTAGCCCGCACCGGCACGCACCACGATTTTCAACTGCGTGGCAGCATCCAACACTTCCGCATCAATGATGTCGCTGCGAATAATAATCGCGTTCGCATCGCGCACGGCATCCAGCAACTGCTTTTTCTCCGTATACTTTTCCAACAGCACCAACTGCATACCGGCACCGTCAACCACCTCCCGAATGCCCTTCACCGCTTCCGCCGCAAAAGGCTTGTCTGTAGCAATCAAAATCTTCATATAATCAGTTTTAAAAATTTTGCGCAAAGGTACGAAAAAGTTATGAGTTATTCAGGGCAACCGCATTAAAGCGATTTGCGAGGCGGGCACCCAATAATTTTTTTTTTGTTGCGCAATTGAAAAATATTCCGTAAATTTGCACCCGAATTTTCAAAAAAAAATTAAAAATATATATATGAAAAGGACTTTTTTATTTCCGGTGGTATGTTTGTTGCTTGCGGTAAACGGCTTTGCACAAACGACTTGGAACATTGGTGCTTCTGACGCTACTAATCGCGATAAGATGTACTCTCTTACTGCCACACTTAGTGCTGACCACACGACCCTTGACATTAAAGTCAAGGACACACTCGGGAATACAACCGCTACTCCTACGGCGATGAAAAAGTGGGGTGAAGCCAAAGCGGTGCCATGGCATGAGTACAGAACGACTATTACCACTGTAAGAATGAGTCGCAACATTACCTCTATCAGTGACTTTGCGTTTCAAGGGTGCATCAATCTTGCTTCTATTACCTTTCCGGGTTATCCTGAATATAGCCTAACAACTATTGGCGATTGGGCTTTTGCCGGTTGCGAGAGTTTTCTCTATGACGCTACTGTTGACACTTATTTGCAAAATGTAACAAATGTAGGGCGTGAGGCTTTCAGTGGTACGCCGTGGTATAGTGAGGCACCGGCAGACATTTTCATTGGCAAACTATTGTATAAATACAAACTCAATCCGTCCCCCCCCGGACCGGGTCAGCTGCGAGAAGGAGGCGTAACAGCAATACTGCGAGAGGCTTTTGCCAATTGCGATAGTATTACCGGGATTAATCTTAATCCTATCCCTTCTAATCCAACGTTGCGCAGTATTGGAGCGGGTGCTTTTCGGGGCTGTAGTATGCTGGACACCATTTTTATCCCAAAAACAGTGGAGAGTATTGGAGCGGGTGCTTTTGAAGGTTGTCACAGTCTTCGTAAAATTGATGTTGACCCCGATAATCCGTCCTTTAAGTCTGTGGATGGGGTGCTTTACAAAAAGCTATCGGATGGTGCACTCATATTGCTTACCTGTCCTGTTAAAAATGCCGAGACAGCGCTTTACGTTCCGGATGAGGTGACAAGTATTGGATATGCCGCTTTTGCCGGTTGTGACAGTCTTGTTTCCGTTATATTTACAGCAAACAGTAGATTGGAAAGCATTGCAGACCGTGCCTTTCATAGTTGTGATGCCTTAACTGCACTTACTATTCCGAACGGTGTGGGAAGTATTGGAGATGCTGCGTTTTGGGCTTGCTCCGGACTTACATCTGTCACCATTCCCGAAAGCGTAGCAACTATTGGAAGTTTTGCTTTTTCCAATTGCGACAGTTTGAAAAGTGTGACTGTCAAGTGGAATAGCCCGATAAAGGTGCCAAGTAATGTGTTTGGCTCGGTTACGCTCAGGTCGTGCACGCTGAACGCGCCGTCGGGCAAAGAACCTCTCTACAAATCGGCTCCGGTCTGGAAAGATTTCTATCCATCATCATCATCAACCGCTATTGAATCCGGTGGGCACACTACGCTCTTACCGGTTTATCCCAACCCCACGACAGGTGTGGTTTATATCGACAATGGCGTAGAGACGCACTATGCCACTTCTCTACATACTTTGAACGGCGAATTGCTCCTCCGCACAAATGAAAGCCGCATAGACCTTTCGGGCTATCCCAACGGCATTTATCTGTTGCAGTCAGGCGGAAAAACAGTCAAAATCGTGAAAAAATAACAATAAAAATAAATAATGCAAGTTACACAAACAAATAGCGACCCGGTTAACGCAACGCTAACCGTCACCATTGAGAGGGCGGATTATCAAGCGAAAGTTGATAAAGCGCTGAAGAGTTATCAGCAAAAAGTCCTGGTTCCCGGCTTCCGTAAAGGGATGGCTCCTTTGGGGCGCATCAAAGCGATGTATGGCAAAGCACTGCTGGCGGAAGAAGTCAATACGTTGCTTTCCAAAGGTTTAAACGATTACGTCAACGACAACCATTTGCCGCTCATAGGAGATCCGTTGCCCGCAAAGGAAAAACTCCCGACATTGGATTTAGACAAACAGGACGATTACTCGTTCTCGTTCGACATCGGTTTGGCACCGGAAATCAATGTGCGACTGACAAAAAAGGATAAGTTGCCTTATTATACGCTTCAAGTGCCCGATGAGATGCTTGAACCGCACATCAACAATTACAAAGCCCATTGCGGCACATACGTAGAAGTTGATGAGGTGCAGGACAAGGATATGGTCAAAGGCACATTGACGGAATTAGACGGGTTAGTGGTAGAAAACGCTGTGTTGATGCCCTCATTCATCAAAGACGCGGCAGAAAAAGCCAAATTTGACGGCGCAAAAAAGGGCGACACCATCGCATTCAACCCCTACAAGGCTTTTGAAGGGCACGAAGCCGAACTCGCTTCACTGCTGAAAATAGCAAAGGAAGAGGTGAAAAATCACACGGGCGAGGTAACCATTAAAATCGAAGGAATCACGCGCTACACCGAAGGCGAACTCAATCAGGAACTGTTCGACAAAATCTGTGAGCCGGGCACCGTGACTTCCGAAGCCCAATTGCGCGACAAAATCAGGGAAACACTCGCCGTCCAATTCGTCCCCGAAAGCGATTACCGCTTCCTGCTCGATGCCCAAAAAGCATTGGAAGAAAAGGCAGCAGACGTGCAATTCCCCGATGAGTTCTTGAAACGTCGGCTGATCGAAAGCAACCCGGATCGCACGCCGGAAGCCATCGACACGGATTACGCTCAAATTCGCTCCAACTTGATATTTCAACTGATAAAAAGTGAAATCATCAAGGAAAACAAGGTCGAAATCACTGATGAAGAGGTAGTAAATGCTGCACAAAATGCCACACGCGCACAATTTGCCCAATATGGCATGAGCAATGTCCCCGATAGTATGCTCGAAAACTACGTCCAAGAGATGCTAAAAAAACAGGAAACAGTGCGCGGGCTTGCCGATAAAGTCTACGAAGGCAGACTAATCAACATTTTGAAAGAGCAAGCCACTCTGCAACCCCAAGATATTTCAATGGAGGATTTTAAAAAATTATATACTTGATGTCATTGCGGGCTTGACCCGCAATGACAAAATACATTACATTATGCAAACAAACGATTTCAGAAATTACGCAACAAAGCACCTTGGCATCAATTCCAACGTGCTCGACAAGTACGCGACCGTCACCGCGAGTATGACCCCCTATATATTGGAGGAACGCCAATTGAATGTGTCGCAAATGGACGTGTTTTCACGATTGATGATGGACAGAATCATCTTTCTGGGCACGCAGATTGATGAATACACCGCCAATGTGATTCAGGCGCAGCTCCTGTATCTCGAATCTGCCGAGGCGGGTAAAAACATCATGCTGTACATCAATTCGCCGGGCGGCTCGGTCTATGCCTGCTATGGCATGTACGACACGATGCAGTACATAAGTAGCAAAGTATCAACGATTTGCACGGGGATGGCGGCTTCTGCGGCGGCTGTGCTGTTGGTTGCCGGCGAAAAGGGGCTGCGCTATGTGCTTCCCCACTCCCGCGTGTTGATTCATCAGCCGCTTGGAGGCACTCAGGGGCAGGCTTCGGACATCGAAATTCAAGCACGCGAAATCATCAAAATCAAAAAGGAAATTTACACCATCATAGCCGAACATTCGGGACAATCCTACGAAAAAGTGGAGCACGACGGCGACCGCGATTTCTGGATGAACGCACAGGAAGCCCTCGAATATGGCATGGTGGACGAAATTTTGAGGAGTAAAATTCAACAATGAAAAAACCACAAATTATTGAAAAAGAACAAAATAAGGGAGTTGAAAATCTCAGTTGCCACGTTGAAAAACAAGATATACAACGCAGCATTAGACCGATTTACAAAACCTCCGATTTTGCTTTATACAATAATGATTGCTTGGAACTGATGGCGCAGTTTCCGGATAATTATGTGGATATGATTTTTGCAGATCCCCCCTATTTGTTGTCTAATAACGGCTTTACCTGTCAAAATGGGCAAATGGTTAGTGTCAACAAAGGAAAATGGGACAAAAGCAAAGGTTTTGATGATGATTTGGAATTTCATGAAACTTGGATCAAAGAATGTAAACGAATTTTAAAACCGGAAGGAACGATATGGGTAAGTGGGACATATCATTCCATTTATCAGTGTGGCTTTTTGTTACAAAAACTAAATTTTCATTTGCTTAATGATATTACATGGTTTAAACCAAACGCCTCTCCCAATTTGAGTTGCAGGTTTTTTACCGCTTCACACGAAACAGTTTTGTGGGCAAGAAAAGACAAAAAAGCAAAGCATTATTTTAATTATGAATCCATGAAAGGTGGACTATTTCCCGAAGATCAACTAAAAAAACAAGATTTGCAAATGCGTTCAGTGTGGAGTATTCCTACTCCTTCACCCAACGAAAAAATCTTTGGCAAACACCCCACACAAAAGCCTTTAGCGTTATTAAAAAGAATAGTAGCGGCATCAACAAAAGAGGGAAATGTTATTTTTGATCCATTTAACGGGGGAGGTACGACCGGTATTGCCTGCAAAATAATTGGTAATAGAAAATATATTGGATGTGATTTAGAGAAGAGCTATATAGACCTCACAATAAAAAGATATGAAGCATTAAAGAAACAACCTAATTTATTTGAAAAATGATAACACGAATAATAGCTATACGCAATCTCGAAAAGTATATTGGACAAGATCTTGCACAATTGGCGGTTCAATATGGAATAACAACCTATATTGACGGCAAGCAAAATAAAGGATGGAAAGGGTTGACTCTTGAAATTTTAGCCGGTTTATCAAATGACAACAAACAAGCACCCAACGGACTTGGATTTGAATTGAAATCAACCGCTTTTTATCAAGTAAAAGGTCTATGGGCACCCAAAGAAACTTTCGCGATAACAATGATAAATCCACAGAATCTAATTGATACACCATTCTTTGAAAGTCATTGCTGGGAAAAATTGAAATCACTCGTTTTTTGTGCTGTTTCATGGAATGGTAAACATAATGTGCAATCTGAATTATTAAAGGTTCAGTCGTTTGATTTTTTGGAAAATGACACTTTAATACAGGAAATTCAATCCGATTATGAATTTATTCGTACTAAATGCACATTACAAGGATTTTCTGCATTGACGGGGAAAGACGGGAAATGGATACAAGCACGTACAAAAGGTCCCGGTCATGGGTCTATAAGTAGGGCTTTTTATGCGAGAAAATCTTTAATAAAAGAAATTATTAAACTATAAATAATTCAACAATGAAAAAACCCATTCAACATTGCAGTTTTTGCGGACGCTCCGAACGCGAGGTAAGCTACTTGCTGACAGGACTTACCGGCTTGATTTGTGGCGATTGTGTGGCGGCGGCTAATAAAATTGTTTCGGAGGCGCAAAAAGAGGTAGAAGGCGCGAAGGCGGAGCAGAGTGCTTCGGCACAGGGCATTGCGGGGCAAGTCCGCAATGCCGGTGGCAGCAGTATACGTGTCGGCGAAAATGCCGGTGGGAATGCCGGAGATAGTGAAAAATTGCCCGCTCCGCGCGATATAAAGGCGTTTTTAGACCAATACGTGATTGGTCAGGACGATGCCAAACGCTTTTTGGCGGTGGCGGTTTACAACCACTACAAACGCCTGAAACAGGCGCAAACGAACGATGATGTAGAGATTGAAAAATCCAACATCATCATGGTGGGTGCCACCGGAACAGGCAAAACGCTGATGGCAAAAACCATCGCCCGGATGCTGAAAGTGCCCTTTGCCATCGTCGATGCCACCGTTTTGACAGAAGCCGGCTATGTGGGCGAAGATGTGGAAAGCATCCTCACCCGACTGCTGCAAGTGGCTGATTACAAGGTAAAAGAAGCCGAGCGCGGCATCCTCTTCATCGACGAAATAGACAAAATCGCCCGCAAATCGGACAACCCCTCCATCACGCGCGACGTGAGCGGCGAAGGCGTGCAACAAGGGCTCCTGAAGCTACTCGAAGGCTCTATCGTGAACGTGCCGCCCCAGGGAGGTCGCAAGCACCCCGATCAAAAAATGATTCCAATCGACACTAAAAACATCCTCTTCGTGTGCGGAGGTGCTTTCGACGGCATCGAACGAAAAATATCGCAACGGCTTAACACACAGGTTGTTGGCTATACATCGCCTGCCCACAACACACGCTTGGACAAAAACAACATGCTGCAATACATCGCCCCGCAAGACCTGAAAGCCTTCGGCTTAATCCCCGAAATAATAGGTCGCCTGCCGGTGCTGACTTACCTGCAACCCTTAGACAGAGCCACCCTGCGAGCCATCCTCACCGAACCCAAAAACTCCATCATCAAGCAATACGTCAAAATGTTTGAAATGGACGGCGTGAAACTGACTTTCGACGAGGACGTGCTGGAATATGTGGTGGACAAAGCCATCGAATTTAAGCTGGGTGCACGCGGACTGCGCTCCATCACCGAAAATATGATGATTGACGCGATGTTTGAAATCCCCTCCACTGACCAAAAAGAGTTGCACGTGACGCTGGATTATGCGAAATGTCGTGTGGAGCGGAATGCGCTGCAGTATGCGGTGGCGTAGTTGCGGTTTTTCAACGTTCGGGAAACCTAACTTGAAAAGTATGCCAATTACGGGATTTTTAGTAACTTTGCGCGTAATAAAATAGAGTAAAATGGTTTATAACATAGACTTAAAAGAACTTTCAATAAGGGAAAGCGAGAAGGTTGAATGGAAAGAAAATGGAGACGATAAAGAAATTGTAAAAAGTATCGTTAAAACTATTTCTGCCTTTGCGAATGATATCGCCAATATTGGGGGAGGATATGTTGTTTGTGGTGCAAAAGAAACTAAAGATGACTTTGGGTTTCAAAAAGTTCTTTATACGGGGCTTTCTTCTAATAAATTGAAAGAAATTGAAGGAAAGGTTTTAGCGCACTGCCGAGAAAACGTTAGTCCCTCATTATCTCCTATGACTCAAGAAATTGATAATCCCGAAGATAAAACAACCAAAATACTAATATTCATAGTTATAGCCAGCTCTAAGGCTCATACTTACAGAGATGGGGAAACGGCTAATTATTATATTAGAATGGGAAAAGAAACGAGGGAAGCCCGAAATGGTATTTTGAATCAGCTTTTGACAACAAAAAAGGAAATAGTCCCATTTGATAAACAACCTAATCCAAACGTTGGTGAAGTTGATATTGACACGCTACTCTTCCGTGATTGTATGAATGAAATGAAATTAACGCAACCATCGAAGCCGTTGGAAGATTATTTTTCGGATAAAGAACAAATAGCAGAATTTGTGCCTCCGCTTTTTGCAAAAAAAACACTTAATGAGGAATTGTGCCTCCGTAATTTTGCTCTTTTTATGTTTGGCAAAAAAACTTCCATTAGCCTCAATTTTCCGGAAGCTTATACATCGCTATCTATTTATAATGGCATTGACAGAAGTGAGCCAACTGCAGAGAAACATCTCCTAACCGGTTCTATCATTGAACAAGCCAAAAAAGCCATAGAGTTACTGAATACTCAGGCTTACACTGCATTCGACAAAACAAGTGATAAACCCAATCAAGTAAAATACCCAATAAGGGCTTTGCAAGAAGCGTTGATAAACGCAATTGTTCACAGAGATTACGAAATATCAGAACCCATTCGGATAACTGTTTTTGCGGATAGAATTGAAATAAAATCGCCGGGAAGTTTGCATTGGGGAGTTGACAAGGACAAGTTTTTAGCAGGAAAGGCAAGTCCGAAGTGGAAAAATCAAAGTTTTGCTTACTTGTTTAATAAACTTCAGCTGGCACAATCAGAGGGTCAAGGTATTCCAACCATTATTAGAACCATGA
This sequence comes from Candidatus Symbiothrix dinenymphae, assembly GCA_001417715.1. GTDB lineage: Bacteria > Bacteroidota > Bacteroidia > Bacteroidales > Azobacteroidaceae > Azobacteroides > Azobacteroides dinenymphae. The sequence goes on along the minus strand of BBRT01000032.1, from coordinate 34,721 downwards.
AAGAAGAGGGTTGTCCTGACCCAATTTTTGAAATTGGATTAGACAGTTTAACTTGTATTTTACCTGCCCATCCTCGTCATAGGATAATTAGAGAAATGCAAGAAATCCAGGATAAAATAATTTTGGGTAAATTGGATGAAGCCAAGAACCAAGCAGTGCAATTGCTTGAAACCGATTTGTATAATTTTAGAACATTAGACCTTTATTGTGAAATTGTTGGAAAACAGCGAAAGCCCCAAGAATTATTTGATTTTCTAAACAAAAAAAATATTGATTATGATTTGGTTAATTCCAATACCCTTATTACCATAGTTGAAATATTAAATTATGAACGGAGTAACATTCGCTACCAAACACTTGCAGATGACATACTATCAAGGGCACTATCCGGAAGAATCGAAGAAAGTCAAATCGAAAAGGCTGTTATTAATCTCAAAAAATTAGGCGAACCGGAAGATGTGATTAAGTTCATAGATGATGCAATTACCAAACACCCCAACTTGTCTTCTAACTCTAAATTATTAGAAAACAGGGCGAGATCCAACATGGATTTAGCTAAAACATGCATTGACACAGGTAGAGATAAAATGAGTTCGGCAAAGACCAAAGCCAGGGCATGGGATATGTGTCGACAATATCTAAGTGAAGCGGAAAAAGGTTTAAATGACGCATTAAATTATGCCGAAGACCCTAATGAAAAGTTTTTTATTGAGGAAAATGGCCTTAAATTTTTAGAAAAAATGAAAGATATAGCAAAAAAACCGGATATGGATAAACGATTTCATAATAGGAGGAAAGGGACACACTCCGTGAGGCTGGCAAAAAACACCAATCAATAAAGTTTCATATCTTGTGTAGTAATTGCTCCGGACTACTTCTTCCCCAGCAGCGCAAACATATTCTTCTTGTAAGCCTCCACGCCCGGCTGGTCGAATGGATTGACGCCCAGCAGGTAGCCGCTGATGCCACAGGCGCGCTCGAAGAAGTAGAGCAACTGTCCTAAATAATACTCATTCAGTTCGGGCAGTGTGATTTTTAGGTTGGGCACGCCGCCGTCCACATGCGCCATTTGGGTGCCGAGTTCGGCTTGCTTGTTCACATAGTCCACGCGCTTGCCTGCGAGGTAGTTTAGACCGTCCAAATCATCGGCATCGGTGGGCACTGCCACATTGTATTTGACTTGTTCCACCGACAGCACTGTTTCAAAAATGCTGCGTTCGCCGTCCTGAATCCATTGTCCCATGGAGTGGAGGTCGGTTGTGAAATCTACTGAGGCTGTGAAAATGCCTTTGTGTTCTTTGCCTTCGCTTTCGCCGTAAAGTTGTTTCCACCATTCGGACACATAGTGCAATTTGGGGGTGAAATTGGCTAAAATCTCCACTTTTTTGCCACTCTTGTAGATTTCGTTGCGGGTGGCTGCATAAATTTCTGCAATATTCTCTTCAAAAGGCACGGTGGAAGCCGTTGCACATTCCATATCTGCGGCTCCTGCCACTAATTGTTGGATGTTGATGCCGGCAATCGCGATGGGCAACAACCCAACGGGGGTCAGCACGGAAAAACGTCCGCCCACATTGTCGGGGATGATGTATGTTTTGTAGCCTTCTTTGGTTGCCAACGTGCGCAGTGCGCCGCGGGCTTTGTCGGTAACAGCCACGATGCGTTCACGGGCTGTTTCTTTGCCCACCGTGTCTTCCAATTGCTTTTTCAGGATGCGGAACGCCAACGCCGGTTCGGTGGTTGTGCCCGATTTGGAGATGTTGATGATGCCAAACGATTTGCCTTTCAGATAGGCTTGCAGTTCGTGCAGATAGTCTTCGCTGATGTTGTGTCCGGCGAATAAAACTACCGGCTGCTTTGGGGCAGTGGATTGCGAGTCAAGCCCACCATGACGGTAATTGTCAAACGTGCCACCAATGGCTTCCAGCACGGCTTTTGCGCCGAGGTAGCTGCCGCCGATGCCAACCACTACGATAACATCGCACGCGGCGCGAAATTTATACGCCGTTTCCTGAATATCAGCCAATTCTGTTTCTGTGATTGTACTCGGCAGATGCAACCAGCCCAAGAAATCGTTGCCCTTGCCGGTACCGTTTTCAAGTGTCTGATTGGCTTGTTTTGCCTTTGCTGCTTGCGCGTACACTTGCGCCTTTGTGACTGTGCCTAATGCCTTGTCAATGTCTAATGCTATTTTTTTCATTGTTTTTATTTTTTTTCGGTACAAAGTTACGCATTTTTTTTTTAAGATGCCTAATTTTTCAGAGCTGTATGTGTATTATCAATTTTTGCAAAAGAACAGGGTGTTTATGAGAGAGAAGCCGGCGTGTGTATAAAAGTAGACCGCGATTATGGTGATGATGTTGTTGATTGGGATGAGATAGATTATGAGGATTATTATAGTAATCGCCCTCCGCCAATCATTTCCCTGATATTCAATGACACAAAAAAACACGAATTTCCACCCACTGAGCGAAGCGCGATGCCGGAAAAAATAACAGTGTTTAAAGAAAAGGTAGCGACGTTAAGGGAGTTGATTGAGAAATTGAAAGCAAAGGATGTTTGAATATTTGTGCCAAGCAATCCAGAAATAATTTGTACTTTTGTGCTGTTCAAATACGAAAGTTAGAATGAATTTAAAATATAAATATGAAAGAGTTAACAAATTCGTCGGTTACGCGACAAAACATACTCAACAATCAGTTAGCCGTTGCCGAAATACAAAAGGCAGTAGGCATACAAGGTGTGTTGTTTGAAAACGAGTATAAATTCCTCTTTGGACAAATTATTGATTTTTTTGAGATTTCTGAACGTACATTAAGAGATTGTATTGCCAAAAACGAGAAGGAACTATCAAAAAACGGTTACGAGGTGCTAAAAGGTAAACGACTGATTGACTTTAAGTTAATGTATTCAAAAGATTTTGGTTATGCAACAGATTGCACAACCAAAAATTTCTCTGGTAGGGAGATCGATTTCCCTACCAGAACTACCGTTCTTGGAATCTTCAATTTCAGGGCATTTCTCAATGTTGCCATGTTGCTGTCCGACAGCGAAAAAGCCAAGCAGTTGCGCAGCCTTATGCTCGACATTACCATTGACTTTATCAATCGCCGCACAGGGGGTAGCACCAAATACATCAATCAGCGCGACGAAGATTATGTAATCAATATGCTGCGGGGCGAAGATTACCGCAAAGAATTTACCGATGCGTTGCGCGATTATGTTGAAATGGGCAATTTTAAGTATATGGTTTATACCGACAAGGTTTATACAAGCATTTTTAAGGAAAATGCTACCGAATATCGCCAAATTTTAAAATTGGAACAGAACGAAAATGTCCGCCATACAATGTATAGCGAAGTGCTGGATATTATTTCAAGTTACGAAGCAGGTTTTGCCGATTGGCTTAAACAAAAATCCGAAGGACTGGGGCGAAAACTCTCTGCTTTTGAAACTGACAAATTATTTGTTGCTTTTGAAAAGCAACAATTGTGGAAACCATTGCGCGAAAAAGCCCGCAACAAAATGGCAAGCCGCGACCTTTGTTTCCGCGATGCCCTGCATAAAAATTTGGAAGAATACATTGGCTCGGTTTCGCAAACTGATTTCGACCGTTTTCTTGGCGAAAAAAGTATGGAACTCGACCGCCGTCTTGATGAATACAAAGATGCTCTCAAACGCCTAAAAGACAGAGAATGATGATAATATATATTACAAATGAACTTGCAGAGCAAACACACCGTAAAACCATAGAATACAGCGGTGGCGGAAGTGTTTCTGTCCTAAATATCGGCTACTTGTACAGTGCTTTGGAACTAATCCAAAACGATGATTATTATCCCACTTTTGAAGAAAAGTTAATACACCTTATATGGTCGGTTAATAGAAATCATGCTTTTTCGGATGGAAACAAACGCTTGTCTATTACATTGGGCGTACAATTTTTATCAATGAATGGATATTTATACTGCATCGCGCGTTTCTTACGGGAGATGGAAAACATTAGTTATCATTTGGCTGCGGGTCGCATAGAAAAAGAGTTGCTAACCGAAATTGTTCATTCGTTTTTAGAAAATGAAGCCGATTTTAGCGAAGAACTAAAATTGAAAATATTACTTGCAATAGACAATCAAGATATTGGGTTTAATGAAAATGAATAGAAAAAGATGTATGAATATCTATGCCAAGCAATTCAAAAATAATTTGTACTTTTGTGCTGTTCAAATACGAAAGTTAGAATGAATATTAAAATATAAATATGAAAGAGTTAACAAACTCGTCGGTTACGCGACAAAATATACTCAACAATCAGTTAGCCGTTGCCGAAGAAAAGAAATTCATAAACTTCCAAGATTTTTTATACCTTTGTGCAGTTTTTAAAATGAAAGAATATGAAGAATAAAAATGTTATCACCGAGAACAGAATAATTGTGGAGAATGGGATAGTAAAGACCATTCTTACGGAAGAAACACAAAAAAATGGCATGTCAGTTGAAGAATTTCGAAGGCTGGGGCATGAGAGCATAAATAAATTAGGAGAATGGTTGGAGCAAAATGGACATTATAATTGATAATTTGCTTTTGGGCGAGAAAAACGAATTGAAAAACAGGTTTTTACATGTCAAGTATGCGGAAATGTTCCCTTTAAATGCAGATAAGTTGAGGGCAAATGCAGGTGTAAATCATAAAAATGCAGGTGTAAAATTATCTTCTGTACAAACTGAAATTGTAGAAATCATTAAGATAAACTCTCAAATATCTCAAAGGGAAATTGCAGAAAAGTTAACCCACATTGCGCAAAATCAGCTGCCACAAAAAAAATTTTTATGTTCTGCAACATAAAATCAAGCTAAAAAATGGTCATTTTGGGAATATTCCGTGTATTTTTCGACGTTTTTTGCTGAAAATTGGTGATTTTTGCCCAAAAATTGGGAATTTTTCATTTGTAGTACACAGGGGGGTATTGTGTATCAGGAAGTTAGGTCGTACCTTTGCGGCATGTATTTCAAGTTTTCATTACGGTATAACCCGGCGATAAACAGAAGTGATGCTTACTGGCGTTTGGTTGAGAGTTATCGGAACAACGATGACCGCGTTTGTCATCGCACGTTGCTCAATATTGGCTTTTTGAGCGAGGATGTAAGCATTGACCGGCTCAACTTGATACGGCGCAAACTCGTTGAACGTCAAGACAATATGACTAATAAATTGTTTCGTCAAGAGGAAATTGAAGATGCCGTTGTCAATCAATTGACTGACGAATGGTGGAATCGGTTGATTGGCGAAAAGCGCATAGATACGGGTGAAAAGCCGGCAAAAAAGCGCGGTAAAAATGGAGAAGTGCTGGAAACGATTTACTCTAACAGCCTGAAACACAGCGATGTAAAAGAGGTCGGAGCAGAGTCAATATGCTTTCAAACGCTTGAGCGACTGCAGTTTGCAGCGTTTTTGAAAAGTCAGGGATTTTCTCAAAAAGAGGTACAATTGGCACAGACACAGGTTATCAGTCGCGCCGTGCATCCTGCCTCCGAATTAGCTATGGCACAATGGATTAGAGAAAATTCAGCGGTATGCGAATTGACGGGTTTTCCCGTTTCCCAAATCAATAAAGACTGTCTGTATCGCATGGCCAAGAAACTGTACAATTTGCACACAGAACTCGAACATTATTTTTCCAAAACGACCAACGAACTCTTTGATATAGAGGACAAAATCATACTCTATGACCTGACCAACACCTATTTTGAGGGCAGAATGGCGGGGAGCAAAATTGCCAAACACGGTCGTAGCAAGGAGAAACGCTCGGATTGTAAACTCATCGTTTTAGCCGTAGTCATTAACCCACAGGGATTTATAAAGCACTCGTCCTTGCTGGAGGGCAATATTGCCGACCCCCAAACGCTCAAACAGGTGGTTATTGACCTTCGGGCGAAGACTACCATCGCCCAACAACGCGCCATCGTGGTGATGGATGCGGGCATTGCAACGGAAGAAAATTTGGCGATGTTGAAAGAAAATAACTTCGACTATATTTCTGTAAGTCGTTCTAAATTAAAAGATTATGAAGCGGTAGAAAGTTCAGAAATTGTTTGCGTAGCAGACCGAAAAGGTCAGAAAATAGAGCTGTTATCAGTTAAAAGTGAGAAAAGTGATGATTATTTTTTGCGAATAAAAAGTGAGGCTAAAGGTGAGAAAGAACGCTCTATGAATGCCCGTTTTCAGCAAGGTTTTGAGAATGGTTTGGAATGCATAAAGTCCTCATTCACAAAGAAAAGCGGCATCAAAACGGAAGTCAAGGTGCACGAACGTATCGGTCGCTTGAAGGCAAAATATCCGTCCATTCACAAACATTACGACATAACGTTTCAGGTTGAGATTAAGCAGATTACGAAAAAGAGGAAGAACCAATCAAAAGGAGTAAAAGAGCAGCGAATAGTGACTTCGATAGAGTGGCAAATAAAAGATAATGAGGCGATTAACGAACACAGTGGCATCTATTTTTTGCGCACTTCGATTCAAGATACCGAAAAAATACTTTGGGATTCCTACAACATTATTCGCGAAATAGAATCCACGTTTCGCTGCCTGAAAACAGATCTGGATTTACGCCCCATTTATCACAAAAAAGACCAAAGTTCATTGGCTCATTTACACCTGGGATTGCTTGCCTATCAGGTAGTTAGCACGATTCGTTATCAACTCAAACTCCTGCCTCAAAACGCAGAACAAAGCGAAGAAGAGCGCAAACTTTATCATTCGCAATGGAAGGAAATTGTGCGGACAGCGAACACTCAAAAGGCAATAACGACAACGGCACAAAACGTTCAGGATGAGGTGATTATCCTGCGAAAATGTTCCGAGCCAAGTCCCAAAGTCAAATTGCTCCACGACAAACTAAGGCATCGCCCATATCCATTCCAAACGAAAAAATTTGTAGTACACAAACAGGTTTTTGAAAAATTCCAACAGTCTGATTTACAACGACTTTATTCCGGATAGTGCGCAATGTGGGTTAAATAAAGATGAAACAACTATCTATCGTAATATCCGGAAAATAAAATCACTCGGTATTCTTTCGCGCGAAGGTGCAGACAAAAATGGATACTGGAAAATTAACGAAAAGGAGGTAAACAAATGAGTAAAAAACATAGGGAAAAGTTCTTCCTTTCTTTTGGTTGTTAATTCCGAGAAAAAATGTACCTTTGTGCTGTTTTTCTGACAATTCTAAAAGGCAAAAGTCAGAATAATGTAATAGAATGTAATGCTATGTCGTTTGGTAATAGAATTAGACAGTTAAGGGGAGAAAAGCAGATACTGCAACGGCAATTTGCCGCAGCATTGAAAATTGATACGCCAATTTATAGTAAAATTGAGTGGGGCGGACGCTGTGCTATTGCACCTGCCAAAATCTTTAAAGTTAATTCGAATGAGTTTTTAATCCTTTGGATTGCCGATGGGATTATTGAAGTAATCGAGAAAGAGTTGGCAGAGGAAGCGTTGATGATTACACAAGAATACATTAAAAAATAAGATATGCTAAACACAAATCAGCCACCAATATTATCAGTAAAAGAACTGAATGAAGTTTTACAAAAACTTCCAAACACACAAGAAATTCCAATATCTGGCAATTTTTCGGAAGTAGACATTGTATTTGTGGCAGGACTGTTTTTGTACTATAAGAAAATAAATAAAAAACTTCCTTCTATAAAATTTAACCTTGATAATATATCAAAGAGAAAGGAAATACACAAAGATTATCTTAAACAAATAAAAGATTTGTACGGCGTAAAATATGACAATCTTTTTGATTTTTTTCCAAATTCACAACCAAGTAATACATATAAGCCTAATAGCTACTCTTCTTCCTTTGCTCCACCAATCTATATTACAAAAGATTATATTGATTGCTTTTTTAGTAATACACCAAACGCCAATATTAAGACAATTAAAGATGAGTATATCAATGCTTTGAAAAAATTGAAAGATAAGGGAGCAAACGAAAACGAGAAAAATTATTTTAACCAGACAACAAATATTATACAAAAATTAGAATCATTTGCACCTATTTACACCTTTATTTTTTCTGTTGCATATCATAAAATTAATCCGTTTGTAAAGAGTAAAGACAAAGGGTTTAATAGTCCAATAACTGTAGTCCAACAAATCTGGAAATTTACCCAAGAATATGTAAGTGGTTTGCACGAATTGGCAAAAAATATTGTAGAACATAGCGGACAGGGCGAAAATGACGGACAAGGAATAATTACTATTCGCGCTTATTCCGAAAGTGTAACAGACAAAACAAAAGTTCTTGAAACTCATGCTTTTGATTATGGAGAAAAAGGCATTTATAAAACTTTGAGAAAAAATACCGAAGACAATTACAATGCAGACCATATTGAAGAATATAAAAACGATTTAGAAATATTGAACGGTGAATTTTCGCTTAAAGATTTTATAGAACCAACCGATAAATTTCTATACCAGCAATTTTACAGAGATATGGCTCATTATGGGCTGATGAATTTTAAACATCTGATTGAACGTCATAATGGTAAAATCATTGCCTCTTCGGTAAGAGATAACAATGAAAACAAAAGAGAGCAATATGTTTTCTCAAAATATGATATCACAGACGATGAAGTAACTGAATGCGATATTACAAAAGGCACTTCTTACTATTTTGAAATGCCATTTAAGCCTGATTTGTTTGCAATAGCAGAAAAAACAATACTACCAGCATATAGTGATTCGTTAGCAGTTTCCGCTTTGTCCAATTTAAAAGATTTGGGATTAAAGGAATATGCTGATATTGAACAACAGGAGGCTGGTAAAAAATATTTAATAAATATTATGGTGTTGGATTCTTTTAAAGAAATGGACAACTATAACATAAATAGTAGAATAATAGAAACTGATGTTTGCAATGATATTATCAGTAAATTGAGTTCGCCACACATTGGCAATAATTACGTCGCTCTTGATTTTGACGGCGTTATACTTAACAAATCAAATTTATTGAGAATATTAGCAAGATTATCTCGCGAAAAATTATCTGATTTTATTGTATATAATGTAGATTACAATGAATTTATTGGATTGGTTGAAGATAATAGGCAATGGTTTGAAAAAGTAAAAGACAAGTGGAAATCCGTTAATGATAAAAGAATAGACACTTCTTATTGGTTAAAAGACAAAAGTATATTATTGTTTAGCAGATACGAAAAAATACAGGAAATAAACGGAAAACAACAGAAAGAGTACTTTTACTTTGCGGATTTTCTTTTTGGAGAAACCGAGAAAATGTTTAATTCAGTCAACAAAATTGTTGCAAACACTTTTCCTAATACAACTTACATTCAAATTAATACAGACCCAAACTCAACATTTGAAGTTGAAGAAAATTTTTCAATTCCGCAGCAACTGCAAGAAAAGTTTTTCTATGATAAATATCTACTGCCTTTTGATATTTTCTTAAAGAACAAAGATAATGAGGATAAAGAAAAAGAACTTTTTCTATTTAATATAAAAAAAATCATACAAAATGATTTGTTTAAAAGAGACACTTACAATAGTATTGTTGGGTATGTTGATAACTGTGATGGCTACCATATTTCAAACACACATTTCAAAATAGGAAATAAAGTTCACTCTTCAGATTTTTATTATGCAAAACGACTATTTCAGAACTCATTTTATACAACTCGCTTGGCTATGTACTTGGCTAAACAGATACATAATAAAATTAAAGAAGATGTCAATATTGATACTAATAGAATCAAAATTACTCTTGTAGGTTATGAAATGTACAGTGAATTGATTTTAAGTTTAACTCAAAAATTTTTATGGGAATCGATAAGAGAGAAAGAGGAAATAACGAATGAAAGAATTACTCATTTTGTTGCTCAAAGCAAAAACGACAAATTGCTTTTTTTACCAGAAGACATTGCTAATAGTTACATAAAAGAATATAATCAAAGACAAACAATAATAATTGTACCTATTGCAGCAACAGGAAGCACTACTCATAAAATTGAAAAAGAAATAAGAAACCGTATTTACACACAAGAAAAAGACCGTATTTCTAAAGATAAACAAAATAGAAAGAGCTTAAAAGAAATAGAAGAAGAAGCGGAAAATTTGAGAGAGAAATATCCTTTTTTTTTACCGCGTTACAATATTATTTTGGCACAAGACCCCAGCGAGGAGTTTAAACTCTTAAGAAATCCAGATGATAGGCAAGAATCAATTATTAACCTTACTGCCAAATGGCATGAAATAAGAGATTGTAAATTATGTTATGGAGGAGGTGTAGATAAAGATGGCAGACCAATTCCAACAAAACCTTTGTTTGATACCGATAATTCTTCGCTTACTCCTTCGCTGATTTTTGGAAATCCAGAAGGACAAACAAAAGCGCAACATGGAACTGAAATAAAAAATACGGTTGTAGAATTTAGCGACTTGAATTTTGAAGATTCAATAAAATATCAAAGAGTAGCACGCAACGAAAATTACAGAATTTATGATGTGGATTCAGACAAGTTTGTGAATGACAACAAAGATAATATTATAAAATGGTTGAAAGATATAAAAAAGTATTTAGAGAATAAAATATGCGACAAATTAAAACCGACCGACAATATTGTCATTGTAGCACCTTGCCACGAAAGCAATTCGCAATTTATCAATCTTATCAATGAGATTGTTTTTTCTTCTTCTGCAACAATCATTCATTATCAAAATGGGGTTGATTTTGTAGAAAATTTTAGTTCGTTGAATAAAAATTATTTGACAGGCGAAAATACAAAAATTTTCTATGTTGATGATTCGCTAATTACAGGAACACACTTTCTTGAATTGTTTGACTTAATAAGAGATGTTACAGAAAAAGATTCGCCTCTTACTGCCTCGATTCTTATTAACGACCAAGCCATTCCCTTTATTCACGACCGTGCAGTTCGGTGGTCTAATAATTATTTTGCATTTGCCACCTACAACCAACCACCAACTCTCAACATTACTTCAAAACGTCCACTTGAACACGAACGTATGCGTTACGAATTGCTGCAAGAAAGTGCTTTACACGACACTTTGCGTGAACATTTTTACAAAAAAGCAAATAAATTGAATCCGGAAAAATGCTTGCCTGAAAAAACTGAATCGACCGAAGAGAAAATTAGACATTTAAAAATGTTTGAAGCAACGCACAAAATTTATGATTATTTTACAGACCCAAATAACAAAACAGTTCCAAATTTAACAAAGAAAGGAGAAAGAGATAAGTTTGTTGATTTTAAATTGAAATATAAGAAAGATGGTATTAACATTGACGATAACGATACTAACAAAAAAGCATTATTGAAAGTATTGTCGCAATATCCGTTTATTCTATATAAAGATTTAAGAACAAATACCTTTGAATGGCATAAATACCTTATAACGGAAATATTAGAATCAAATCCTGATAAAGATGTTTGCTTTGACATGGAAAAGGATTACGACAAGGATTTTTCAACCTTCAAATTTCGACTTCGCTACGCTGCATTTTTAGGCAATTATCAGGTATTAGAAATAGATTTTATAGGAAAAATTTTAGGGTGGTTTCGTAAAATTGACCTATACTTTATCAAAAAAAAGAATGTAGAAGAACAAAAACAAAATGATATAACTGACTTGTTCTCAAAGACAGCACAAGAGAAATTAAGAAAAAAGGAAGAAAATCTGCGCGATTTTCCAATATTTGTTTTAGGCAATTATATAGAAATGATACAAAAAAACAGTTGGGTAGCTTATCATATTTTGAAAAATGTAAAAAAAGTTGATTTCAACAGCTCAAATCAGGGCAGGCAATTTCTTTGTATGCTGCAATTAGACGCCGCTACTGTTATTGACGATTTTATGGAAATGATAAATAAAGATTATCGTTTTAAATGGCGAGATATGTACAAAGACCTTGACAATGAGAATAGTCAAGAAAAATTGTATCTCGGTACGAATAAAATTGATGATTTTTTTAAGATAAGACCCGATTTACTCACAACAAATAAATCCTTAATTATAAAAGAAACTTTTTTAGACAATTCTGATGTTTTGGAAAAAAAGGAATTTGTTAATTATTTGTGGATTAAACAATTACTATACGCAGATTGTATTGATAAAGACCCGCATATTCCAAAAGAAATTCGTTATCAAGAAAAAATTGATGCTATTATTGAAAAAATGAAGGGTTTTTTCCCAGAAAAAAACGTACAAGCATTTTTTATTGTTACCGATGGACAAGAAATACCTCATGTACAATATCAACAGAGTGATATTTTAAATGAATTCAAAAAATACTATATTAATCATAAATATGAGGTTAAAGAAATCGAAGAAGAAATCAAAAAATTAGAGCAAAATAGTCCAGACATAGAGGGTAAAAAAAATGAATTGAAACAATTAAGCGAAAGTCCGGATAAGGATTTATACAAATTTCCTGAGTTTATAAAATTTCTCAACGGTACAGATGATACGCAATGTATCGCTTGTGAAACCACAGCAGAATATCAATGGGAAGATGAACAAAAACAATGGAAAAATATCTACAACGATAAAGAAGTTAATCTTGACTTTATGCCCTCCGATACTCAATGGCTATACCTCATACGCATTTCTGAACTTAAAGAAAATAAGAAAAGTGGGAAAGAAAAGTTTATAACACAAGGCTTATTGGGCTTTTATAGTAGCAAAAAGGAAGTAGCGAATGAAATCCTTCCAAAACAACTTTTGATGCTATTGCGAAAAGATATGAGCGCATTTATACGAAAGCACCACAAAAATGATGAATTTTCACAATGGGTACTTGAAAAGGAAAAAGCGGATTATACTCTTACTTTAAACCACGGAATAGACGATTATTATAATTCTAAAGAATTAAATATCAGAAAATTAAAAGAAAAACCTAATTATATTAATTCTTTAGAATATTTCTTTGATTATTTAATTAATAAAGTTTGGTTATTATCTACTTTACATTTACCAAAAGAAGAAATAGAAGATGAAAAAATTGGAATTATAAATATAGTGAATATGTTCAAAAGAGCATATGACAAAATATTTAACTTGCAAATTGCTAATAATAAGAGTATTACAAAAGAACAATGTGATAAACATATAGTTTTTAATGCAATTAATATTAGCTACACAGATTTGAGAGAAATAGTATCTTTTCCCAAAGGTTTTTGCACAGAACTTGTTTTTGAATTACTTTATAATATAAAAAAACATGTGATTGAAAAAAGTTTTGATAATAAAATCGTTAATAATAATATTCCGCTAATAATTACCTTAAAAACAGAGTTGGCAGATGATATTTTATATTTGATAGTAGAAAATAATCACTACTATCCGCACAATGAGCATGAATTAAGAGGTAATGTGCACGGATTAAATCTATTAAAACAAGTCTTATTGAAACATAATGGGTTAAAGGAACTCAAAGAAGATAAAATATCTGAAACAAATATATTTAAAGTAATGATTCCCCTAAAAAATCAAATGAAATGAAGCCATATATTGTAATTATTGAAGACGATATAACAGACATTGATAAAATCAAAAATTTGCTATCATCTCGTTATGATTTTTATCCTGAAAATCAAAGTACAGATAATTCGTTTATTAATAATGTGCGAGATTCTATTAATAACAAGAATCCTCAAAAAAATAATGCAGAAAAAGCAGTAAAAGACGCTCTTAGTACATTTTCTGATAATATTACTGCTTTTATTGTTGATTATCAACTTGAAAATGTAGATGAACGAACGGTAACTATATCAGGTCTAAAATTTTATCAAGATTTTATTTCTAAAGAATATCCAACAAAACCTTGTATGATTTTAACTCATTTAAAATCAGCAAATGAAATAAATAGCATTCTTGATGAAATTGATAAAATTAACGACAGAAATAAATTAACTTTGCGTTTAAAACAATTAACGGATTCTAATTTTCAAAATAGCGTTAAACATTTTGTAGATAAGGCAAATCCTATTTTGCGTTTAATTGAAAAAATCAAACATAAATCAATACGAAATCGAAATAATCAGATCGACCAAACTTTAGATGATATTAAAAACAATTACACCCTATATAACGATAGTATAATTTCGATTTTAACCACTTTTGCAGAGAATACCAACGAAATAGACAATAATAAACAATCTGAGTTTATAAACCAATGTTCTAACTGTAAAAATATAATCACATGAAAGAAGGACAAAAAATATTAATGCTTACAGAGAATTATAATATCTATAAAAAATTGGATAATACTATTTTGGGATTTTTTGTTGGTATTATTTCAGGAATAGAAATAGAGGCTTTTATGAATGGGAATAGTCCGCTGATAATAGCAATAGTTTTTAATATTCTATGTGTTCTTTCTATCTTGTTAATATTTTATGCAATGGATACAAATACTAAATTTATTCAAAGTTGTAAAGATGTCGTGTTAAACCAGACAGAATATCAAAATAGAGAGAACATAATAAGTAAACTGACTTCCAATACAAAAAAATTACAAGTTAAATTTAAGTGGTTATTTTGGGTAGCAATAGTTTTACTCTTCGTTGGAGTTGTAACGCTAAAAATTTCGTTTTTTCAAAATTTATCTAATACCTCTTATATCGTATATCCCTGCCAACAAAATGATTCAATTCAAAATACACATTGTCAAGAACATATCTTAAATCTTGATACTTTAAATATTCAACATAAACAACAAGCAGAAATCGACAGTATTCACAATAAAAAGTCACAATAAAAATAGTATTATGTCCGAATCTCAAAACATAGAATACAAAAGCAGTTGGCATGATGATTACCTTGATTGGATCTGCGGCTTCGCCAACGCGCAAGGCGGCAAAATCTACATCGGCAAAGACGACAGCGGCAATGTCATTGGCATTGCCGACTACAAAGATTTGATGGAAAAAATCCCCAACAAAATCAAAAATCAGTTGGGCATTACTGCCGAAGTCAATCTTTTGCAGGAAGATGGCAAACATTACATAGAAATTGCTGTACAGCCTTATTCCGTGCCTATTTCATTGCGTGGCAGGTATTTTTATCGTAGCGGCAGCGTGAAACAGGAATTGACAGGCGCAGCACTGAACGAGTTTTTATTGGAGCGCATTGGCAAAAAGTGGGACAGCGTGCCTGTTCCAAATGTTCAGGTAGAAGATTTGAAAGCGGATGCTTTTACTTTTTTCAAAGAAAAAGGCATCAAAAGCGGTCGCATTGATGAAGACAGCCGCAACGATACGCCCTTGCAAGTGCTTGAAAACCTGAAACTTGTCGATAAAAACCTGTTGAACAGAGCCGCCGTGATGCTCTTTCACCCCGACCCTGAAAAATTTGTGTCGGGTGCGTATATCAAAATCGGTTTTTTTCGCACCGACAGCGATTTACTGTTTCAGGACGAAATACACGGAAATTTCTTTGAGCAGGTCGAAAAAACAATGGATTTTTTGCTGACAAAATACACCAAAGCGTTGATTTCTTATGAAGGACTTACGCGGGTTGAAACTTACGAATATCCCAAAGATGCCTTGCGCGAGGCATTGCTGAATGCTGTTGCGCACAAGGATTATACGGGTCCGTATCCGATTCAAATCAGCGTGTATGCCGACAAAATTATGATGTGGAATTACGGACGATTGCCCGAAAATTGGACGGTTGAAGATTTGCTCGACAAACATTCTTCTCAACCCCGCAATCCTGATATTGCAACCGCCTTCTTCCGAAGCGGTTATGTGGAATCGTGGGGACGGGGAATGGATAAAATGAAAAATCTGTGCATTGAAGCCAAAATTCCTGTTCCTCAATTTTCCTGCAAAGGCAACGATTTTTGGACAATCTTCCGCAAAGACATTTACAACAAAGAGGATTTGAGTAAGTTAGGGCTGAATGAAAGGCAGATAGATGCGTTAATATTTTTCAAGGCGAAAGGCGAAATAGTAAGTTCTGAATATATGAAACGATATAATATTGCAGAACGAACAGCACGAAATGATTTAAGAGATTTGGCAGAAAAGAAATTGCTTAAAAAGCAAGACGACAATAAGTTATCTAAGTATGTCTTTTGATATTGCCGCTAAATTGCCGCTAAGTTGCCGCTAATGCCGCTAAAATCTGAATGTCCGATATGTCCTGTACCATACCAAGTCGGCGAAATCGCGCCATTTGTAAACAAATCTTGAGAAATCTGTTAAAAACACTTGCATATCTCAAAAAAAATACATACCTTTGTTTCCGAAATTTTGGACATCATGCTCTTTCGAGACTTGGAGGGCAACAAAAAAATAAAAAAAACACAATGAACAAAGAACAAGAAATAACCTGCTTTTGCCTTGCTCTGAAATAATTATTGTACCTTTGCAGCCGACAACAAATGATGATGGATACTACTGAATTTGGAATGGTTGCGAAAACGCTCTCCGGCTTGGAGGAAATCCTTGCCAGGGAGTTGACGGAATTGGGTGCCAACAATCTGCAAATCGGACGGCGCATGGTGTCGTTTACGGGCGACAAGGCGTTGCTCTACAAGGCTAACTTCCACTGTCGCACGGCGTTACGCATTTTGAAACCGATTGCAACGTTCAGGGCGTCAGACCCTGATGAGGTTTACAGACAACTGAAAGCCATTGATTGGTCGCAATATATCGCGCCTAAAAAGACGTTTGCCATCGACACGGTGGTCAATTCCGAGAAATTTACGCATTCCAAATTTGTGGCTTATCGGGCGAAAGATGCTATTGTGGACTGGTTTGAAGCCCATGACATGCGCCGTCCGTCTGTGAGCGTGAGCAATCCCGATGTGCAGTTGCACGTGCATATTTCGCACAAAACGGTCAGCATCTCGCTCGACAGTTCGGGCGAATCGCTTCACAAGCGGGGCTACCGTCACGAAGCCGGCGATGCTCCTCTGAATGAGGTGCTTGCGGCAGGGATGATTTTGAAAACGGGCTGGCATGGCGAGAGCCATTTTGTGGACCCGATGTGCGGCTCGGGGACGCTTCTCATTGAGGCGGTGTTGATAGCTCTGAACATCGCTCCGGGTGTTTTTCGCAAGCAATATGCCTTTGAAAAATGGGACGATTTTGATGCCGACTTGTTCGAGATGATTAGTACGGACGATTCGCACGAGCGCGAATTTGAGTTTAAGGCATTCGGCTCGGATTATTCGCAAAAAATGATTACCACCACGAAATCGAATGTAAAAAAAGCCGGACTTTCCAAATACATCGAAGCAAAGGTGTGTGCCATAAAAGACCTGCAAACGGTGCCTGAAGGCGGTATATTAGTCACCAATCCGCCGTATGGCGAGCGATTGCACCCGCGCGATTTGTTTCCAATTTATGCCGCACTCGGCGAACGAATGAAGCATATTTTCACGGGCTACGATGCCTGGATTATTTCGAGCAACACGACCGCATTCGACTACCTCGGACTGCGCCCGGCACACAAATACAACCTCATCAACGGCGACATCCCCTGTGAATACCGCCACTACGCGATTTTTAAAGGAAAACGAAAAGAATTTGTAACCGCCGCAAAGGAGGAGCATGAACCGCTGAAATTGATTCTGAACACTACACCGTAATTGCGCCAAATCCCTCGCCATACACACCGCGCGTCATGCTTTGAGAGATGAAAGCGGTGGGGTCGATGTCGTTGACGATGCGCATGATGGTGAGGGCTTCGCTCTTTTTGACTACCACGACAATCACTTTGACATTTTTTTTGGTGTACCAGCCAACACCGTCCAAAACAGTGCAACCGCGATGCAATTTATTGATTTCGGTGCTTATCAGGTCGTATTTTTCGGAAAAAATCATAAATTGTTCCGACTGACGCGCGCCGTTGATAATCATATCCACCGAATAGGAGGAGGCTGCCATCGCCACCAATCCGTACACAATTTTGGGCACACTTTCAAAAACGAGATAGGACGATGAAATAATCACTACATCGCAAAAAAGCATCGCTCTGCCAATGGAAATATTGTAAAACTTATTGATAATCAGCGCAATAATATCCGTCCCGCCGGTGCTGCCCTTGTAATTAATCACAATGCCAATCCCAACACCGCAAACAGTTCCGCCGAGTATGCACGACATGAATGCCTCTCCATCATCTATCAGCGGTGCGGTGATAAGCGATTGCAGCAGAGCCAGCAAAAAGGTCATTACAAAGACGCAGCAGATGGTTTTGAGGCTAAACTTGAAGCCAAATATCTTAACCGAAAACACCAACAAAATGGCATTGATGCTGAAATAAGTGACGGGCATTATCGCCGGAATGCCCGTTGCGTATTTCAGGAGTGCCCCAATGCCCGTCACGCCGCCGGTGGTGATTTCGGCAGGCAGGAAAAAACCCGTCCAGCCAAAGGCATAGAGGCACAAACCAATCAGGATGAACAAATCATCCTGAATTTCGCGCTTGATTGCCTTTTTGTCAAGTTTCACACTGCCCAATTTAGCCGTCGCAACGTTGGGCAATTTTGTTAATTTAAGTCGCCTCCCTGTACTTGTTTTCATTTTCGTCTTCCAAAATATTTAGGTAACTTTTGTAACGCGATTCGCTGATAAGCTGCTCTGTCACAGCCTGTTTGACTGCACATTCAGGTTCCTGCCGGTGGGTGCAATTATTGTATTTGCACTGATGTGAGAGTTTGAAAATCTCCGGAAAATAGTGCGCAATCTCCGCATCCGCCATATCAAACACGCCAAACCCCTTAATGCCCGGTGTATCAATGATATAGCCACCATCAGGCAGGGCAAGCATCTCCGAAAAAGTGGTCGTGTGCATCCCTTTATTATGGTAGTCCGAAATGGCGTGCGTCTTTTGCTTCGCACCCGGAATGAGGCGATTGATGAGTGTGGATTTGCCCACGCCCGAATGCCCCGCAAACAGCGTTGTTTTGCCTTGCAGGGGTGTGATTAACCGCTCCCTGACGTCCACATCCTCCGTTGCCGAAATCTGATGGCAAGGATAGCCAATCGACTTGTAAAGCCGAATCAGCGTGTGCATATACTCCTGCTCATCGGTGTTGATGCAGTCTATCTTGTTGAATATCAGTGCCGCAGGGATGCGATAAGCCTCCGCAGTAGCCAAAAATCGGTCGATAAAAGTGGTGCTCGTAACAGGATGATTGACAGTTACAACCAGAAAAGCCTGGTCCAGATTAGCCGCCAGGATATGCGATTGTTTCGACAGATTGGACGAGCGGCGCACGATATAGTTTTTGCGGTCGCCAATTTCATAGATATGCGTTGCCCCGTCAGCATTGCGCTCAATGCTCACAACATCGCCAATCGCGATTGGACTCGTGCTCTGAATATCTTTGAGGCGAAAATTCCCCTTAAGTTTCGCCTCAACCAATTCCCCATCATCCAACCGAACCAAATAGCTACTACCCGTATTTTTTACAACTAATCCCATTTCAGTTACCAGTTATCAGTTACCAGTTACCAGTTATCAGTTATCACAGTTGGTAACTGGTAACTGCTAACTGGTAACTGTTCAGACTGTCATTATTTCGCGTTCTTTTGCTGCAATCAACTCATCCAATTTTTTCAGGTATTTGTCGTGCATTTTTTGGATGGCTGCTTCGGTTTCTTTGCCTTCGTCTTCGGGGGTGCCTTCTTTGACTGCCTTTTTGATGGTGTCGTTGGCGTCGCGGCGGACGTTGCGGACGCCTATTTTTGCATTTTCCGCATCGGTGCGTGTCTGTTTGACAAGCATTTTGCGACGTTCTTCGGTCAGGGGTGGGATGCCCAGACGGATGATTTCGCCATTGTTTTCGGGCGTGATGCCCACTTCGGAGTCCATCAATGCCTTTTCAATGGGCTGTAGCATGGTTTTGTCCCAAGGAAGAACCGTAATTGTCTTCGCATCGGGCGTAGAAACCGTTGCCACACTTGTCAGAGGCATCAAACTGCCGTAAGATTCCACCTTCACGCCGTCCAAGATATGCACATTAGCCTTTCCGGCGCGGATGCGCACCAGAGCCTCCTCCAAAAAAGTTACCGACTGAAGCATCTTTGCCTCAGCTTGTTCCAACACATTTTTAATAGCTGCCATAATTATCGTTTTTCAAATTTTGGTGCAAAGGTAAGAAAAAGTTATGAGTTATGCCACCTGCCAAATGCCACTTTATTTTATAATTTTAACATTTCGCACTCAAAAATTTTTCATTTTCGGCAAATGTTAAAATTTTTTCCACTAACTTTGCCTCCTGAAATGGCAAAAAGTTCAATATTATGATGAGGAGGTCTGCTATATGGATGTTGGCTGGCGTGATGGTTTTCGCGTTCTGGGGGTTGTTGTACCTGCAAATCAACTATGTGCGTATCATTTTGAACACGCAGGAGGCGCAGTTTGAGGATGCTGTGCGCCGAAGCCTGTATCAGGTGTCCTACAATTTGGAATTGGACGAAACGAAGCAGTACCTCGCAGAACAAATTTTTACTTTCAACCGAAAATCCCTCCATAAGAAGCCGTTTGTGCCACAGGTTACGCCTCCGGAATTGACGTCTTCCATCGAGACGCATGTGCGCGGACTATCTTCCAGTTTTGGCAAAAACAACATTAATACGGCTTCTCTGCATATTCAAATGGTGCTGGAAGACCGGTATTTTTACCAGCAAAATTTGTTGGAACGGGTCATCAAAAACGCCTTGAAAGCGAGCGAAAAGCCGATTGAAGAGCGAATTGATTTTCCTGATTTGGAAAAAAATATCCATGCGGAGTTGGCTAACAACAACTTGACTGCACCGTTTGTCTTTGCTGTTCTAAATCGCAACAAGCAAGTCATTTACAAAGGTCAGGGCTATGACCCCGATAATTTGAAGCATGTTTATTCGCAGATGTTGTTTCCGAAAGACAGCGGCAGCAATCTTTATACGCTTCAAGTGGCGTTTCCGACCCAGCATCAATATATGCTTGATTCGATAGGCTTTATCATTCCGTCGGTCGGGTTTACGCTTGTGTTGCTAATTGTTTTTGTTTCAACGATTTACATATTATTCCGACAGAAAAAACTGACGGAGATTAAAAACGACTTTATCAACAATATGACCCACGAACTGAAAACACCCGTTGCAGGTATCTCATTGGCTGCTCAGACATTGAGCGATGCGGAGGTCAATCAGTCGCCGCAATTGTTGGAACATGCCAAGCAGGTCATCAGCGATGAGAGTAAACGCTTGGTGTTTTTGGTCGATAAAGTGTTGCAGATGTCGCTGTTCGACAACAAAGCAATTCAATTCAAAAAATCAAAATTGGATGCTAACGACCTGATAGCCAGTGTTGCAAGCACGGTTGCTTTGCATGTTGAAAAAGTCGGGGGCACGATAGATGTGGATTTGGGTGCGATGGATTCGACCATTGCGGTGGACAAAATGCACTTCACCAATGTGCTGTTCAATTTGATGGAGAATGCCATCAAATATCGCAAGCACAAAGTGCCGTTGGAATTGATGGCGCGCACGAAAAATGTGGGCGATAAAATTCAAATAACCATCGAGGACAACGGTATTGGCATTAAAAAGGAGGACACAAAGCGGATTTTTGACCGGTTCTATCGGGCGCACACCGGCAATAGGCACGATGTGAAAGGCTTCGGATTGGGATTGGCGTATGTCAAACGCATCATCACGGAGTTGGATGGTTCCATAAAAGCAGTGAGTGAGATAGGCGTAGGCACGAAATTCATCATACAATTACCAATTACCAATGAGTAATTGATAATTGATAATTGGTAATTGGTAATTGATAATTGATAATTAAAATATAAAGTTATGGAAGAAAAAGTGAGAGTCTTCATGTGTGAAGACGATGAGAATTTAGGGTTACTCTTGAGTGAGTATCTGCAAGCCAAGGGCTTTTTGGTGGACTTGTTTCCCGATGGAGAAGCGGGAGAAGCCTCGTTTGGGAATGCCAAGTACGATTTGTGTATTTTGGATGTGATGATGCCGAAAAAGGATGGTTTCACGTTGGCGCGTGACATTCGGTCGTTCAATGCCAACATCCCCATTATCTTTTTGACTGCCAAAAACATGCAAGAAGATATTGTGGAAGGGTTTAAGGCGGGTGCCGATGACTATCTGACCAAGCCGTTCAGGATGGAAGAGTTGTTGCTGCGTATCGAAGCCATTCTCCGCCGTGTGCGTGGTCGAAAACCACCCAAAGAAGGTCCGTACATCTTCGGAAAATACACGTTCGATTGGCAAAAACAAACGCTGTTTTGCGGCTCCAATGCCAGCAAATTGACCACCAAAGAGAGCGATTTGCTGACCCTCTTGTGCGACAACATGAACGACCTGCTCGACCGTGATGCCGCTTTGAAAGCGATTTGGGGCGAAAACAACTATTTCAATGCCCGCAGCATGGATGTTTACATCACCAAGTTGCGCAAGCTAGTGAAAGACGATGAACGCATCGAAATCCTGAACATCCACAGCAAGGGCTACAAACTGATTGCGCCCCCCGCGGATATCGCCAAATGATGGTGCTGGGGAACACTCGTTCACTAAATCATCAAATCAGCCATGATGCCGTCAGAAACAAAAATGCCGGCACGACTAAGGCATAAACGCTGTTTAGCAACGGTCAAAAGACCGCCCGCTAAATAGCGTTTAGCGTGTTGCAGGCACTTGTCGCGCCGTTCTGAACCAAACAGCGAAGCCATCTCATCCAAATCAATCCCGCGCATAGTACGCAAACGGGTGATAATAAAGTCGTTATAAGCCATCCGCGCATCAATCACCTCAACCTCCGGCGCAAAATCAAGGTACGAAGCAAAGGGTAAAGGGTGAAAGGTGGAAGGTAAAGGGTGAAAGGTAGAGGGTGAATGGTAACTGCTAACTGGTAACTGAAAACTGGTAACTGGTAACTGGTAACTGTTCCACTGCCGACTGACCCCATTGTAGGAATGTGCCGCAGCACCGATGCCAAGATAATGCTTGCCCGACCAATAGGCGGAATTGTGCCGCGATTCGTAGCCCGACAGTGCAAAATTGGAAATTTCATATTGCACAAAACCGGCTCCTGCAAGTGTGTCAATCAACATTTCAAACATTTTGAGGCTTGTTTCTTCGCCTATTTCAGTGATTTTCTTTTGTTCCAACAATTTATGCAGCACAGTTCCTTCTTCATATATAATATGGTAGGCAGAAATATGTTGCACGCCCAGCGCAATTGCTTGATTGAGAGTAGATTGCCACGTTTCGAGCGTCTGATTGGGCAAACCATACATCAGGTCGATGCTGATATTGTCGAAGCCGCATTTTTGCGCCCGCGTGACGGCTTCAATGGCAGTCTGCGCATCGTGGCGGCGATGGAGAAATTTCAACTCGCTGTCGTTGAAACTTTGGACGCCGATGCTTAGGCGATTGAACGGCAAGGGGCGGAGGTTTTCGAGGTAGGCGGCGGTGAGGTCGTCCGGGTTGGCTTCGAGAGTAACCTCAGGGGTGATTTTTAGGGTGATTTTTGGCAGGGGGTTGCGGGGCAAGCCCGCAATGACGGAGAAAATTTTTTCAAAGTGGGCTGCGGAAAGTTGCGTGGGTGTGCCACCGCCGAAATAAATTGTGTCAACGGGCTGATTTTGCAAATAATCGCACCGTAGCCGAAGTTCACAACAAAGTGCCTCCACATACTCCGAAATCGGTAACCGGTAACTGCCAACTGGTAACTGGTAACTGGTAACTGAAAAGAAGTCGCAATAGATGCAGCGTGTTTTGCAAAATGGAATATGAAAGTAGATGCCTGCCATAAGTGCAAAATTAGATAAAATTTTCCGAATTTTGAAAAATTATACATACCTTTGCAGAAAAATTTTTTGTTATGCACAACTTCAATCCATGGCACCACGTTTCGCCGGGCTATAACAAGCCTGACATTGTTAATGGCATTATTGAAATACCTAAGGGTACGCGCGCCAAGTATGAACTCGACAAAGTGAGCGGGCTTTTGCAACTCGACCGTGTTTTGTATTCTTCGGTATATTATCCGGCAAATTACGGGTTTATTCCGCAAACTTATTGCGGCGACAAAGACCCGTTGGACATCCTGATACTTTCGCAGATTGAGGTGGTGCCCTTGTGCATTGTGCCGTCCAGAATCATTGGCGTGATGCGTATGTTGGACAATGGCGAGGCGGACGACAAAATTATTGCCGTTGCAGCGGGCGACCCCAGCATGAACCATTACAACAATATCGGGGATTTGCCATCGCATATTGTGTCGGAAACCATGAGCTTTTTTGAAGACTACAAAAAATTGGAAAACAAAACCGTAGTGGTCGAAAAAATGTTCGACAAAGCCACAGCAATCACAATTTTGGAGGAATCGTTCAGCTTATATAAAGAATCTTACGGCTCGTTGCACAATTATTTCTTCGGCAGTTGAATGCGGCTGAAAATAAGGGAATGCCTTTCAAACTCATAACTCATAATTTTTTCGTACCTTTGCAGCCGGAATTTAAAAATAACGATAAAAATATGAAAAAGTCAGTTAGTTTTGCTCTGTTGGGTGGGGTGTTTGTGTCTTTGTTGTCGGCTTGTGTTGATGCTAAATACAACATAGACGACTTGGATAAGACGGCGGTGATTGGTTCTGATATAACTGTTCCGGTCGGTGAATTGGCGCCTATCTTGCTCAAAGAGCAGATAGATAGTGTGTACAACGGCATAAAGGTTGAAAATGCCATTGACAGTGTCCTGTATTTTGAATTTGAAGGCGAACCTGTCACAACAGACCTCCCTAATTTTGATGTGCCGGTGATGAGCCCTGTAAATGATACTACTCAGTTGACCATAAGACGCCCCGAGAGTAGCGATGCAATCACGGTTGTCAACAAAGATACGGTTGTATTAAGTGAAACAAAAACAGAATTTGTGATAGAGAAGCCCGCGGAAGAGGAGGGGACAGGAAGCAATTTTACAATTGACCCCAAAAGGGTGGTCTATAAAACATTTCCTATCACGGTAAGTGTTGAAATAAAGGGCATAAAACTGTCTCCGGGTGGCACGTTTCGGTTAACAATAGACTACCCCGAAAATTTTAAGTTTAAAGACGTTCAAAAAGACGTGATGACCATTGATTCAAGCAGAATAGGTACAAGAGAGAAAGAAATTGACATTTTGACGTTTGCTGATGAAGATGCTCCCGATTATAAGCCGGACTCAATCGCTTATACATTGGAAGCTGTATTTCCGGACGGCGCAACCGCAGAAAATAGAAAAATAATATTTGATGATTCCCCCACGCAAACATTTATTATGAAAATGGTACCTGCGCCCGATGACCAAATCGAAATGGTCTATTTGGAGTGTTCTATTGCGGGAAAAGATACGATTCGGGAGAGTATTAGTGATATTGCTGAATTTGGCGAGGCTTTTGAGGGGCAAACGATGGAGTTCAGAAATCCGTCTTTGGAATTAGACTTTAGTACCAATTTAGGGGCTGACTTCACCATTGATAGCCTCATTGTGAATGATGGATTATTGGAAACAGATACGATGTGGTTTCCAAAACCGATGGATTACAACCCGGAGCGGGAGGTTTCTTACACTTTGTCGCCCATCAATGCAGATCATCTTGTTGAGGACGTAGAATGGAAAGAATTTGGTTTAGACGTACTGTTTAAGAAACCAGACACACCATTTGAGAAATCATTTCCTGACAGTCTTGTCTATAGGATTGTAATGTCTATTAACGATACGCTTGCCCGCCTCGAACCGGAGGGTAATAAGATAGACGTTAAATATAAATTCAAACTGCCATTTACATTTAATGACCTTGAATTTACAATTGCCGACACACTGCAGGTTTTTCCCGACAATATGTATGACGATTTTTTCAAAAACATCAATCCTGATGGTGAGGGTATTACAATTTCTGCCAAGATAGAGCATAATATGGCGGTGATATTGGCTATGGATGCAAAGATATTGAAAGAGAACAATGTGGATACCGGTGTGACGTTGGGTGAACCTAACACTTTTCTGTCTCCCGATGGCACTCTTACAATCAATATCTCAGGAAGGGAAAATATCGAAAAGATGAAAGATGCCCGGAATTTGGGATTAACTTTTAAGCTGAAAAAGAAAGAAAGTGAAACTCAACTCACAAGTAGGGATGTGATTCATGTGAAAGACCTGAAATTGAAAATCGCGGGGGGGATTGCTATTGAGTTATGAGAGTTTAGAGTTTAGAGTTTAGAATTTTGAGTTATGAAAAGAATATGTTTTTTTGGTTGGTTTTTGTTTGCGTTTGCTTCGGTGGCGGGGCAAACTACTAATACGGAGTATTTTGTGAGCAGTTCTTATACGCGCACCAACTTGAACCCCGCCCTTCGTCCGGCGCGCGGCTATGTTGGCATTCCGGGAGTGTCGAATATCCTGGTGGATTATAAGACGAATGCGTTTAATTTGGAAAATTTTATTTTCCCCGGTAAGGGCGAAAATGGGAAAGCTGTTACGTTTTTGCACCCGGATATTTCTGCCGGTGAGTTTTTGAAAAATATCTCTGCCAATAATTACTTGGCGTTGGATTTCAACCTGACGGTCTTGGGCTTTGGCTTCTATGTGGGGGATGCGTTTGTGTCGTTTGACTTGAGTCCGCGTATCATTTCTAACTTCAACGTGCCGAAAGGCTTATTTTCATTCATAAAAGAAGTGGGTGGCAACCATGATTTCAAAAATATGAGTATGACGATGGCAGCGATTGCACAAGCCGGTGTTGGTTTTTCATATCCGGTGTTAAACAAATCGCTGGTGCTGGGTGGAAAAGTGAAAGTGCTGGCAGGTCTGGGTGCCGCAGGGTTCAACATCGACCGCCTCCAACTCAATTTTGGTGAGGATAGATGGACGATGCGGTCGCAAACCACAATCCAAATGTATGCGCCGGGTGTAGAATTCAAATATAAAGCAGACGGCACGTTCGACAACAACATTAAAATGGACAACTTTAAACCCGAACTAAGCGGTTTTGGTCTTGGCTTTGACCTGGGTGCCACTTTTCAGCCGGGTAAATACTTCGTTGATGTCTTTAAGGATAATTACGAGTTTTTGAATAACTTCACCGTTTCGGCGGCAGTAACCGATATTGGCTACATCAATTGGAACAAAAAAAATCTACAGGCAGTGGGCACTGTCGACAGCGAAGAAATCACCATACTTGGCGATGGTCAATTTGACTTTCAAAATGAAGAAAATAAGATAGAAGATGTCTTTACGGACGTAACAGATAAGATTATCGATGCCATGCAGTTGAAAGAGGTAGAAAATCCAACGCAGATGCGCGGAATCGGTTTGACGGCAAAAATGAATTGGGGGTTAGATTACGCATTCCCCAATTTTCCGGCAAATTTGGGATTTTTCACCTCCACGCGCTTCACACCCGTTGAAACGCTAACCGATTTCACCTTTGGTGGTGCCATTCGCCCTATTAGAAACCTGACATGGGTGGAACTTGGACTAAGCTATTCGCTGCTCACCGGCGGCATGGCAAACTTTGAGCAGTTTGGTGTGTCGCTACACTTAGGCAACTTTTTCTTCATCTCCAGCGACTACCTGATACCGAAAGTGAATAAGGACTTCCTGCCTGTGTCAATCAAAGGGCTGAACGTGCAATTAGGACTCTCCATACCACTCGGCGGACCGCGAAGCAGACGACAAAGCGCACCGCAAAGCGAACAGCCGGAAGACCTCTCGCTGCCACACCGCCCCGGTACTGAAAGGCGATGGATACCGGCAACAACAACCCCGGCTCAGCCCGCCACACAAGCCCCCCCGCAGGTAGTGCAACCGCCGACGCAAGTTACCGGAAATCCAAATAGGGAGTAATCCGACCCCAATCGTCAGCCGTAAATTCGTCAAGGAGTTGCAAATCTTCAATCCCTTGCAGCGTGCCGCGTTTTTTGCGCGTTTCAATAATGGCTTTAGCCTGATAAAAATTGAGATAAGGATGGTTTCTCAACTTGTCTAATGAGGCTTTATTCACCGAAAGACGGGTGACGGACGCCTCATCCACCTGAATATAAGGCGCAATCTGCTCATAAAGCTCCACATACATCCCATACACCTCCTGCAACTGCTCCACCCGATGATATCCGCCCAAGATGGTGCGATAAGCCACAATCCGCTTGGCAAAAGAAGACCCCACCCCCGGAATTTTCTTCAACAACAAAGTATCAGCCACATTCAACTCCAAAGTCTCCCCCGCAGCCAATTTCTCCACCGCAGGCAAAGCGCCCCGCGAAGCAGGACGCACAACAGTGTCGCGGTCACGCGCATAAAAAGTGCGCGAAGCAGGGGCACTACTCGTCTTTGCACGAGCCGCCTCTGCACTACTCGCCACAGAGCGAGCCGCCCCTGCACTACTCGTCATTGCGGGCTTGACCCGCAACCCCCTGTCAGAATTGGAATATTGCGGCAAAGGCACATAACCCCCAACAGCCTTCCCGGAAGCATCAACCACCTCCTGCGTCTCCACCAAAGGCTCTGCCGCAGGCACAGAAAAAAACCACTTCCCGAAGAAAATGCCGACAAGCAGCACAAGCAGCACGATAATCCCTTGACGCTCGCGCTTTGAAAAATAAAAAAAATCTTTCATCATTTCAGTTTATATTTTAATTAGTCCGTCATTGCGGGCTTGACCCGCAATCCCCTGCTCTACATCGCTCTGTAGCCCAACATTAGGCTCCTTTTCAGGGGATTGCGGGTCAAGCCCGCAATGACGGTTAGTCAGCCCCTCACACCCTATACCTTACACCCTACACCCTATACCTCACACCCTATACCTCATACCCCCTCATAACTCATAACTCATAACTCATAACTTATAACTCATAACTCATAACTGAGAACCATCCACCATAGCAACCGTCCTGTCCGTCAACTTCGCCAACGCCTCATCGTGCGTGACGATGACGAACGTTTGGTGAAACTGGTCGCGCAGGTCGAAAAACAATTGGTGCAACTCGGCTTTGTTGGCTGTGTCGAGGCTGCCTGATGGCTCGTCGGCGAAAATTACTTCGGGGTGGTTTACGAGGGCTCGGGCTACTGCTACGCGTTGTTTTTCGCCGCCGCTTAGTTCGGCTGGCTTGTGCGATGTGCGGTCGGAAAGTTTCAGAAAATCCAGGATTTCCTTTGCTCTTTTTTCGGCTGCGGACGAATTGGCGTGTCCAATCAGCGCGGGAATCATCACATTTTCCAATGCGGTGAACTCGGGCAGCAGTTGGTGAAATTGGAAGACGAAGCCGATGTTTTTGTTGCGGAAGGCGGCTAACTCTTTCTCTTTCAGTTGGTTGATATTGACGTTGTCGTAATAGACTTCGCCCGTGTCCGGCTTGTCCAAGGTGCCCAAAATTTGCAGTAGAGTAGTCTTCCCTGCACCACTGGGACCAACGATAGACACCACTTCGCCTTTTTCAATCGTCAGGTCGATGCCCTTCAAAACGGTCAACTGTCCGAAACTTTTAGTAATGTTTTTGCAATTTATCATGCGACAAAAGTACAAAGAATTTTTGATATAACTCGAACTCAACTCAAAATATCAATTTTATAGTTGTTAATTCATAATTATTTCTTACCTTTGCGCCCGAAATAGAAATATGGAAGTCATGAGAACAATGATTTTAGTTAAAAAAGCATTTACAGGGCTTTTTATGGCAGGTGTTGCGTTGAGCATCACCACTTGTAGTACGCATCTGATAGAGGATTCCATTCCTACGGGACGTCCGGTGGACTTGGAGGGCGACATCCGCAAGAGCGGTGCCATCGTTTCCAATTGGCACGATGCGTCTGCCCTGCCGACAGCTGCAGATATACAGACCTTGCGCGACTTGGTTGCCGGTTTGTCGGTAGCCCGTTCGTCAGAATTACGGGCGAGCAATCGATTAGACGACTTGAAAGCGCAATGGCAGGTTTTTTCTGCCCAAATAGAGCCTCGACTTTATGTTTATGACAGGGGCGAATCAACCTATTTCGTTGACGATTACAAAAGCAGCAAGGTTAAAAACCTCTATAACCGTTGGGAATACAATCCCGGTACCCAACAATGGGGTTTGGCGCAGGCAGATATTGATGCCGGCGTTATCTTGGCGGTTGACCGTTATTGGGCGGGTCCGGAAGGTTGGGAATATAGCGTTGTTGACTCTTTATCGACGGATAATGGAGGTGCTTCACTCACTACTGCGGAGTATAGGAATAAAGTGAAATGGTTGTCAAAGGAGCCTGCCAGGTTGCGCTTTGAACTCTATAAGTCGCTGTACACACAGATTCTCGTGTTAGGTGATGAATTGCAAACGTTTCTTCAAACGAACCCAAGTGCAGAAGGTAATGAAATTGCGGCTGGAATCAAGAGTTTCTTAAACGACAATGTCTATTACAGCGGTATATCTGACGATGTGGTTTCGGAAACATGTGGCGATGCAGACAAGTATGGTCGCTATTGGAATGTGGGTGATAGCATAAAAATGCTGGATAGAATTGTGTTGAGAATGCAACAAACTGACAACGCTCTGCTTACGCCCGAAGAGCGAATTTCTGTTGCCCCGCGCGGTATATTATTTGAGTTTTTTATGGGTAATATAGTCTCTCGCCCTGAGTTTAAAGCGAACGACCCCAATAAGCCTATTTCAAACGCTACGGTCAGTCGTGTGGAGGTATCTCCAAAGAGATATACATATTATGGGGGCATTGATGATGCCGATCTTCTCGAACAAATATTTTCAGCCACCGTCTATGGAACAGATTATCCTTCGCAGGCTGTTACATGGAGCGTTACGGGGAATAAAACTCCCCGAATAGTAGGGAATAAATACATTTTTCATGCTTTGAGCAAAGATTCAATTGAAATGCCTGTTGCCGGTAAACCAACAAATGTCACCACGCGCGTTACCTATTTGAACGACATCACTCACCACAACGGTCATCTGCAACTACATCCTTTGGAGGAAGCAGACAGCCTGATAATTCGTGCCAATTCTGCCACACCCGGCTATGCAACAATAGCCGATTCCGCAACAGTAGTGCTTGTGCGCCCTATGTGGATTACTTATCCTTATGTTCACATGGTGAAGTCCTCCTCATACCTAACAGACACTACCAAATATGCTGCGATACAGCGAGTTGTGAGCTATCCTGACTATGATGCCGCCCTTGGTAATAGTTTAGATACGATACGTTTTGTCTGCCATATTAATGAACGGCTACAGGCGGCAACAATAGAATGGTCTGTGCAAGAGCATCATACTTCAAATATTATTGACGCGACTACAACCTATTTTCATCCTACTGACCGGGGGCTTCTGTATGTAACCTCAGATGGTAGCTATACAGATAGCTTAAAAGTTACATGCACAATTACAATTGGCGGAACTACATTTAAACAGTCCATATATTTATACTATGAAGACCTGACTCCCCCCGTGGCAAGTTCATGGGGTGCCCCGAGTAATATGGATAAATTTAGACCGTGGCATTTTTGGGCATATCCTACGGCAAATTTGTCCAACTCAATTTCTTATATTCCGCGTTCAAAAACGGAAACGTCGCTTGCGGGATATAGGTGGTCATTCCCGAATGTTTGTCGACAGCGAAACCAATTAAACCATGGTCATTACCCGGCATGAAAGTTTCTGTGGCAGCTTTCCAGACCACGGCATTATCAATCAGGTGCGTGAGTTCCGCCCGTTGAATGTCGTTGTCTAACTGTCGGCTGTAATAATCCTCAAAATCGAAAAACAGGTGGTAGCTATGCCGGTCAAAGTGCTGGATAGCGGATATATCCACCGTTTTTGTTGTGTCGGCATTCTCCTTAATAAATGTTGCCAATGGTTGCAGTGCTGCTGTTTTGATGATGGAGAACGTGGCGGACTGAGCCGGACCGATTTGGTTGTTCCAATAGTTGAAAGCATCTTCGGCAAAGGATTTCAGCCCGTTGTAGCCCGCCCACAAGTTGTTGATGGATGTCGAATAGATGCCTGTGAAGCCGGGGCTGAGAATTTCGGCACTTGACGCGAGGATGTAGTTGGTCTTGTTTCGGAACTCGTAAGCCACCTCGATATTTGCCATGAGGCAAGCTTCAAAGATGATGTACTCAAATGTGCCGTCGGGGATGGCAGCAGCCATGTCGATGATTTCCATTTCGTCGGTGTGGTCAACGACAAGAGTTCGGAAGCTGCTACTTCTGGGATGTGTGTAGGTGCTTTGAGGCAACCATCCGGTGCCGTGAGAAAAAACTAACAGCCCGTAGCTCACAGTGGGGCGATAGCGCTGTTTCACATCAGCAATGACTCGCGCAAACACCTCAGCAGAAGCCGAATTTTCCTCATCGTAAGTGGCAATCGTCTGCGTGGTGTTTTCTCCGTTTTGGCGAACTACCTCTTGCAGGATGGGTGGGTTGGTGGGTGGGTTGATGGAAGGGTCTTGATAAATCAATATGCGTGTGCTTACATCGCCGTTCCAACCGCGCATGATAGCGATGCGTTTAGCATCCGCTTCCCAAGAAAGATTATTGTCGCCGCCCAAATACACCAGCAGGACTTGCTCAATAGCGATGTCGTCCTCGTCTTCGCAGGCGGTGAAGGCGAGGCAGAAGCAGAGAATGAGGCAATATGGCAGTGATTTTTTCATTGTGTTCGTTGGCTGAGTCAATACGAATTGACCAATAAACTCAGCCCGCACTCGCGGTAGCGTGGAAATTTGTTATCGGCACTGACCAATGTATATTTTTCGGCGATTGCTTGGGCGATTAGTAGGCGGTCAAATGGGTCATCGTGTTTTCCGCCATCAATATCAATGAAAGGCAATTTTTCCAATGTTCTGATATGGTTGATTTTTGTTGGTAGAATAGTTATCAGACGTTCGTCCAAGATGGAAACCATCTTATCTACCGGATAATCTAATTTGATTTTTTTTCGTAATTGCAAAAGCACAATCTCGCGCAACGACTCAACACTCACATAATATGGGTGTTGAAAATACTCAATATTTTCCCGAATATTTTTATCAAGACGCTTATTATCATGTATTAGCCACAACAAAATGTGAGTGTCGATTAGAAATCTGTTCATGCCCAGCCGCGTTTAAATATGTTGTTATCATAAATACCCAGATTGAAGATGTCTTCATCTGAGCCGGGCACAATTATACCTTTCAAGAGGTTTATCGAGTTCCTTGCTTTGTCACCGTACTGTGCCTCAAGGGCTTCGATATCTCGTTCGATATCCGCTTTTGTTACTTTAATCACTTTTGCTTCCATATTTTTTTTTAATTAAAATTTTCGACAAAGGTAGGTATTTATTTTCACAAAGCAATTTTTTTATTGCGAAATCACAGGCAGCCTTTGGTTGTGGGAATTTCGCCGCTAAATATGTCGCGGTGAATTGCCATTTTGATGGCGTGGGCGAATGCTTTGAAAATTCCCTCGATTTTGTGGTGCTCGTTGGTGCCTTCTGCACGGATGTTCAGGTTCATTTTGGCGGCATCGCTCAATGATTTGAAGAAGTGGGAAAACATTTCGGTTGGCACATCACCCACCTTTTCTCGCTTGAAATCCGCATCCCACACTATCCACGGGCGACCTCCGAAATCCAACGCCACCATGCACAAACAATCGTCCATCGGCAGGCAAAAACCGTAGCGTTCGATGCCCCGTTTGTCGCCCAAAGCCTGCAAAAGTGCTTCGCCGAGTGCTATGCCCGTGTCTTCGATTGTGTGATGCTCGTCCACATGTAAATCGCCCTTCACCTGCACCGTCAGGTCGATGCCCGCGTGTTTGCCGATTTGTTCGAGTAGATGGTCAAAAAAGTTTAACCCTGTGGCAATCAATGTTTTACCTGTGCCGTCCAAATCAATTTCGATGTGAATATCGGTTTCTTTGGTCGTGCGGCTGACCGTTGCCTTGCGCTCTTTGGCAAACAAAAATTGGGTGATTTGCTCCCAATTTTCGACCACACAGGAGCGTAGCTTTGCCTTTGCTTTCTGCTTTTCGGACAGCGGTTCGTTGTTGAGCAAAATTGCACCGCAGCCCAAATTGTCCGCCAGATGCACGTCCGTGAGGCGGTCGCCAATCACAAAGGAATTTTCCAAATCATAATCTCCTGTCATATAGGCAGTTAGCATAGCCGTCCCCGGTTTGCGCGTGGGCAAATTATCCTCAGGAAAGGATTTGTCAATAAAAACGGCATCAAACACAATGCCTTCGTTTTTGAAAATTTCCAGCATCTTATTTTGCACCCTGTCAAAATTTTCCTGCGGATAGGCGGGCGTACCCAGACCGTCCTGATTGCTGACAATGACCAACTCAAAATCCAATTTTTCGCGAATGAGAGCCAAATTGCGCAACACACCGGGCAAAAATTCCAACTGCTCCAGCGTATCAACTTGCTCTGTCACAGGCGGTTCAACGAGCAAAGTCCCATCCCTGTCAATAAAAAGCACCTTCTTCATAACAAATTTATAATTCATAACTCATAACTATTTCGTACCTTTGGGCGCAAAAGTACGAATATTTTTTTGATTTTGAACACTTGAAGTATGTATATTGAAACGCCCGAATCGTTGGCACAATCCTACCGCAACTATCTGATGCTGGAGAAATCCCTGTCCGGCAACTCTGTAGAGGCATACGTGGACGACTTAAATAAATTGTTGTCTTTC
>BBRT01000031.1 GCA_001417715.1 Candidatus Symbiothrix dinenymphae | reverse complement strand
CACTAAAATCTCTATGTCCATTATATCTCCCATATTACTATAACGGGAAAAGTGTCGGTTTAGTATTTAAAGTTCAGGATGATTCGTTTTTTTTTAGTCCGCTGTGGGGAGGTGCTGTATAGTAACGGCAGTATTAATTCATTATTAATTTATTCAAACATCAGCGACAGCCCCCATTGCGAGTAACTGGGTTGCGAACGGAACTGCCCATAAGGATTTATGCCGCCATAATACCGAAAGCCTATGCCGATTTTGGAATAATACGCCCGGCTCTTGGGATTGTTGTACCGCAAGCCCACAAACACATTAGTGCAAACTTTATCGGGACTTGCAAGCACCATCTCCCTCTTGTCGGGATGCTGCTCCCAATAATCCTGCAACCGCCCCGAATACGAAAACGGATAATTGTAACGCTCTCTGCTCCGCACTTCAGCCGAGACAATCGCCTGCAAATTGTGCCGCAAAAGTTTGCTCTGATACTGATATTGCAAATAATACTCAAACGGGCGATTGCTGGGTTCTACAATATTCTCGTCGGCTTCCTGCGGTAGAATATCGTAATAGCCCTTGTCAAAATCGTGTAGCACAAGCACCCCAAAACGGAATGCGTGATTGCGGTGCAGTGAACTTTCGGGGTCATTCAACGTAAACATCAATTCGCTGTAATTGTACGACACATTGACGCGCGTAATCTTCATCGTAGGGTCGTTCATACGCGCAATGGTCAGCTCGTCTCCAATGTGCGTACATTCGTGCTTGAGCGGCGAAAGACGTAGCGCATAATTCTTTATTCTCCCAAACGGCTCTTCCAAGCGATGTATAAAGCCAAATTCAAACGCGCCAAAACGATAGCCCGTGTTGATAACAGGCGCAGTGGTGCGTTCAAACATATCCAACCAAACGTCTATAAGGAATGGCAGGGTTACGCTCACGCCATATTTTCCTTTCGCAAAATTGCCCGACCACAGGGGAAGGTCTGCGCCCAAATTTGCAAATACAAAAGGACGGTAGGATACGTCTGTGCCCGCCCAATCGTAATCCGAGCTGTTGGTGGCGTATGCCACTTCGCCGCGCGTGAGTGTGGAGTGCATATCTGCCCAAAACGGACGCCCAAATGCAGGACTTTGTGCCAGTCCGTCCCAAAACAACGAAGTGCGTTCGTCAATGGTATCGGGCTCCAAGCGGTGTTGCAAGTCTGCTACCGTTACAGCCGCAACCTCCCACCCGGAGAGGATACACACTGATAATGTAATTAATAATTTACAATTCATATTCGGCGGCAAAGGTAAGACACTATTTTTAAACCACCAAATATTTATTAAAGGGCAGATTCAAAAATAAGTGGCTACTCATTTTGGATTAAGTAGCCACTCATTCTTGAACGCCTGCTCAGCATGTGCTGTTACTTTGCGAGAGTGAATTTCCACTTGCCGTCTTTGTTCACATACTTGCTGCTTTCCTCTTTCGTGGAGCCGTCGCCGTAAGTAATTTTTGATTTGACGGTTGCACTTGCGCCGTCTTCCGAAATTACTTCCTCCACAATCTCAAAACTTTTTACACCGCCTTTGGCTTCCATGCTTTGTTTGGCTTTTTCGGAGAACCCGTTTACAAACTGCATCTTTTCCTCTGCGGTGGGTGTTTTGTCGCCATCGAGGTTGTCGAACAAGATTTCTACGCCTTTTTCATAATTGCCTTTTTGAATCTGGCTGTAGACACTTTTTTCAATGTCGGCAGGACTATTGCCGCCGCCACAACTTGCAACGAACATCGCAACGCTCGCTGTCACTAAAAAACTTTTTATTTGTCTCATAAAACTTAATTTGCCAATGCCTTTTGGACTTATTTGTGGTATCAGGCACACCGTAATTAAATATAAATTAAAATAAATTTCCTGTTTGTATAAATTAAATTATTTTTTTGCAGGTGCTTTTTTTGCGGCGGGTTTCGCGGTGGCTGCCGGTGTCGCTTTTGCTTCTACGGGTGCCGGACCTTCAAACCCCTCAACGCTCTCTTGAAAATAGAAAACAATTTCGCCCTTTTGATTGATGAAACATGGAGTCACACCTTCTTCTTTCAGACGTGCATCGCTCAACCAGGCATTGCAAAAAATCAATCCGCCTTCGGTGACATTATATAACGATATTTCATCTTTCGCATCTTTGCCTTTAAAAACTATCGTGCCGTCGGGCGCAAAAATATCGCCTGCCTTCACCCCGTCCTGATTCAGGGATTGCATGCCGTTAGGGAAGTCAAAACCCCAATCACGGTCGGTATCTGTTCCCGAATACATCTGAAAATTGCAAGTGCCGAAACCGCTGCCACCGTGTTCAAAATCTTTGGTTACATCGCGGACTTCTTCAAATTTTGTGTTCCAAACAAACAACTTGTCGCAACCGGTGCCAACCCAGGCATACCCGTTGTGAAACTCGTTCAAATTCCACTTTTTGTTTTCGATAACGCGCTTGCCTGTTTTGTCGATATATGCCATTTCGTACTCACTTTCGCTGCCGATACGCACTGCCGCCAGACCTTCGCTGAAACGTCCGGGCTTCAGATTGTAAGTTGCCGGAATAACCATTTTGCCGGTCGGGTCGATAAATCCCCATTTTTGCGCGTAATTTTCTTCGAGCATTACTGCTGCCAAACCTTCGCTGAATGCCTGTGCCTTGTTGAATTGCGGTTTGATAACTACGTTTCCTTTTTCGTCGGCATAACCGTATTTTTTCAATTCGGCGTTGTAATACACGCGGCGGTTTTCGCGCACGGGATAAATGTTGGCATCGCCCATCGAGCCTTTGCCTTTGGAGGTCAGCGCGGGGAAAACTTCCTTGCCGTTTTTGTCGATAAACACCTGATTGAAACTCATAAATGTTCCTTTTGTAACCACTGCATAGCCATCGCAAAAGTCGGAAGCGGTGAGAACATCATAACTTCCCATAACCCAATTTTGAGGTTTCACGGTTGGCACATCACGATATTTCCCGTCAGGATAAATGATGCACGCCGAGGCAGAAGAGGCATTGGGCTTTTTGCGCTGAACCATTGCCGCACCACCCGAAAAATAGCCGCTGTAGTGCATCGTATTAACAGAAACGGGAAAATTCGTCCCGACAACATACTTGCCTGTGGTATCTGCATACAACATACCGCCTGCGTAAATAGCAATCAATCCGTCATGAATTTCGGGATTGACCTGCGCATCTTTCGGAACGACAATTTTCTTGCTTGCGTCCGTAAAATGCGGCGTGAGAACTGTCTGAGCCTGCGTCAGTGTGACGCTCGCCATAAAGGCACTCATAAAAAAAACTTTTTTGTTCATAACATTTGTATTTAAAATTTTATAATTTATCTCATACTTAGGCACAGAAATAAAGCCATACCGAGGCAAAAGCCTCAATATAGCTTTAACAAACCCTTCTAACTTACTGATAATCAGTGAGTTATGGGGGGGGGGGGGGGGGGGATAACTTGTTGATAACTTTCTTCATTTTTTTTTTTTAAATCGGGCGCAAAGGTAAGCATTATTTTTTAATTGGCAAAATTTTTTTGTTTTTCTCAATTTTAATATTCTGTAGGTTCATCGTTCCTGCATAAA
>BBRT01000030.1 GCA_001417715.1 Candidatus Symbiothrix dinenymphae | reverse complement strand
AGACAGTAGAGCAACCAAACAATTCTCCCCCCCCCGGGGGGGTGTTTTCCGGTCTGTATGGGCCCGCCACCGCCACTCTGCCCGGATGCGCAGGAAGCAACGGTGCTATTGATGCCGGTATGCTCGAATATGGCGGTCAATGGGTGCGTGACGCTTCCATGACGGCTATTGGCGTGATTCATACCGGCAATTTCGAACTGAGCCGAGCTGTCTTTGAGCATATGCTCACCACGATGGTGCGCGACGAGGGCGTCACCATGATTTCCGGCGGATTCGACAATCCCGACCGCGAACAGTTCGACCAGATGGGCGAATTAATGTACGCCTTGAAAAGTTATGTCGATTGGACGGGCGATATTTCGCTGCTCAAACAGCACCGCGACAAGATTCTGAAACTGGTGGAACGCCCCTTATCGCCCAATTTCAGAGATGAAACGGGGATGGTGCACAATCGCAGGGAATTTTGGGAACGCACCTTCGACGATGCCTACGAACTTATCTACCAGACATGGGTGGTGGTAGGATTGCGCTGTGCCGCCGACTTGTCCGGTCATCTCAACGCCGGGGACAGAGCAAAACGCTGGCGCAAGGAAGCCGACGTGATACTCGACGCCATGTTGCACCATCCGACCGCACAATTGAAAGACAACGGACACCTGATAAAACGGCGCAACCGTGCAGACAAACAAATCGCATCTACGATGATTTACCGCGGATGGAAGCCCGGGGCGCCGGGCTCTGTGGAAGCGATGTCAAGCATTTATCCGGACGCTACGATGGCGTTGCCTGTGGCGCTGAACGTAATAGACCCTGCCTCGGAACTGGCTCGACAAACGATTTTGGAAACAGAAAAGTTGTGGAACCGCCGTTGGTCATTCGGTGGTCACGACCGCTACCACACCAGTTCGCAGGGTGACCAGCCGGGTCCCTGGCCCTTTGCCACCTGTTTCATACTGCGCGGCGAGCATGAAGCCGGTATGTACGATTACAGCAGGCGTTCGTTGGAATGGCTTTATCAGACAGACGGAGGAAAAGCAGGTTTATGGTACGAAGTAATTCCGCTCATTCCCTCCATCTACGCCTCAGCAGGCTTATTGCCATGGACGTCAGGAGAGGTGGGTTTTTTCATCATCCATCATCTCTTAGGTGTCAAGTTTGATGGCGACCGTATGACCATCAAACCAAACTTATACGAAACCACCGCACCCGTAAAAGCAGACTTGCGTTACAGGGATTCGAGAATTAAATTGGAAATAACCGGCGGCAACGGAACAGTCAACCATGCCACAGTAAACGGAAAAAAAATACTGCCCGATAAGCAGGGACGCATCGTCATGCCCTCCAATTTTACAGGGGGAACTATCAGTGTTAATATGGGCACCTTTAAAAATTAACAAATTACCCGGTTTTTTGTTATGAATTATGAACTATCGTGGAAGTGACATTATTTTAAAAACATCTGCTTTGATTGAAATCTAAATGGATTATAATTAGTACCTTTGTCGGAAGTTTTATAAAGGAAACAGTATGAGCAGTAAAACATTTAATATCTATTGTGACGAAAGCACTCACTTAGAGCATGATGGGCAACCCTACATGGTTTACGGCTATGTAAGTATTGCATATAATCAGATTAAATTAGCAAAAAGTCATATCAACCAAATCAAGAAAAACCATGGCTATGACGGAGAGTTGAAATGGACCAATATATCGGATAAAACCTATCCTCTCTATAAGGAAATTGTTGATTACTTCTTCATGACAGATTTGAATTTTCGTGCCGTCATTGTGGACAAAACACAGATAGACAACAGTCGCCCTGATTACACCTTTAACGATTTTTACTTCCGGATGTATTTCCAATTGCTACACCATAAAATTGATATGGAAAATACGTATAACGTATATTTTGATATAAAAGACACTTGTAGCCAAGCGAAATTACATCAATTAAAAGATATCTTAAAATGGAATGCCACTGTTCGCAATTTTCAATTTATCCGGTCACATGAGAGTTGTTTTCTTCAATTGGCTGACGTTTTGATGGGTGCAGTCAACTATCATCTAAGGATAGAAAAAGGTGTTTTAGAGGGGAAAAATGCAGCTAAACGCAAAATTGTTGAGATAATCCAAGCGCATACAAACCTCTCGTTGAATCAGACGACCCTAAAACAAGCTAAAAAATTCAATTTGTTTTTTATTTCCTTAAAATAGCTATTTTATGCCACTCAATAAACTAAAGAAGTATCCTGAATTACTTGAAATCCTGCATTTATCTCCGGCAGACAGAAATGTGTCGCTAAAGGGTATTTTCAATCGTGACATAGAAGAAAATACGACTTTTGCATTTCGAGAAAAGCGTATCTATCCAATTAAATCCGATGGGGAAGCCGATATGGATAGACAATTTATGCACTTAACCTGCGAAGAAACAATCGAAGAAGATGAAAATGGCAACAAATATCCAAAGCGAATGTTTGACAAAGACCGTTCTATGCGATTGCATTGGATATTGCACCATATTGAAGAACGACAACCGGACAAAATTGAAGTGTTTAGTGTAGAAGAACGGGATGTAAAAAAGCGTAAGGACGTAATTAAAACGTACATTTATGATGAAGATGAAAAATACATCATTGTTTTAGAACCTCAAAGAGTGGGAACCTCTTACTATTTGCTTTCTGCATATTACCTCAATCGGGACTATGGTGTAAAGGAAATAAAGAAAAAACTAAAAAAGAAACTTTCCGAGATTTATTAAAAAAAGCAAGGCTCGATTTATATCTTGATAAACCGAGTCTCGAAACTCCTTCTGTTTCAGATGAGCGGCGCAAAGGTACGAACATTTTTCTTACAAACAAAAAAACATCTCTTTTTTGGCTATTTTTCATTCCAGCAAAATCGCTTGCCGATAATCATAATGCCTCCACGCATCAAGGAAGCGTTTTTGTTCGAGGCGTTTGGTGCCTAAAAAGGTGGCGGTGATGCGCTCGCTTATGCTGCGGGTGGATTCTTCCAGCAATTTTGTTAAAAAGTCCTTTTCGGCGGGGTAATCTTTTGTGGAATAATTGCTTACTTCTGCCAATTCGGCGGCGGTGGCGATGGCGTCGTCCAAGCCGCCCAGTTTGTCCACCAAGCCCAATCGGAGGGCTTGATTGCCCGTCCAGACGCGCCCTTGTGCTATCGCGTTGATAGCCTCTTTGGTTTGGTTTCGTCCTGCTGCACAGCGACTTAGGAATGTGTTGTAGCCGCGTTCCACATGCGCTTGCACCATGGCTCCTTCGCTGTCGGAGAGCGGACGGGCGGGGAATATCCCCAAGCCCACGAAAGGAATGGTCAGCACATCGCCCAATATGTTGGAATGTTTATTGGTTGAAACGCCGTCGTAGGTAGCTCCCATGCGCTTTGCCAACTGTGCGCCATTGGGAATCATCCCGAATATGCCGATGGAACCCGTGATGGTGCTTGGCTCGGCAACGATTTGGGTGGCTCCGACAGAGATGTAATAACCGCCGCTCGCCGCCACATTGCCCATCGACACGACAACCGGCTTCACAGCGCGCATTCAGCCACCGCGTGCCAGATTTGTTCGGAAGCGAACGCACTCCCGCCCGGCGAATTGA
>BBRT01000029.1 GCA_001417715.1 Candidatus Symbiothrix dinenymphae | reverse complement strand
TGCACGTCTGCCCCACGAACTTTCGGCAGGCGACACCATCGGCTTTGAGGGTGAGGTTTTTGTGGCTTCGCAGGCAAGGAGTTTGCTCTACTATTTTGGAAAAAAACGGATTGCCGTAAACACGGATTTTGCACCATATAATATATGGTGGGAAAATCGTCCTGAAATTCCGCTGAACAAGGCATTTATTTTGTCGGAACATTTTACGGGCGAGAGTGTTCGCAGCAAAATTCAGCGGTTGCGCGAGGCACTGCATGCACAAAAGGCGAATTGCACCGTTTTGGCGGCATTGGATTCGATTGCGTGGCTGTTTAACCTGCGTGGCAGCGACATTCGCTACAATCCCGTGGCAGTGAGTTATGCCTTTGTGAGCGATACAGAGGCGGTGCTGTTCATGGATTTCAGAAAACTGACTGATGAGGTAAAGGATTATTTGCGGGGTGAGGGGGTGACGTTGGCGGAGTATGATGCGATGGATGCTTTTGTAGAGGCAACGCTGGCGGCTTCCAACAATGGCTGCCCTGTGGTGCTGATTGCTCCGAATAAAGTCAATTATCATTTATATCAGAGGATTGCGGGTCAAGCCCGCAATGACGGTTCTAATCATGGGATTGCGGGTCAAGCCCGCAATGACGGCTCTAATCATGGGATTGCGGGTCAAGTGATAGAAGTGGATGTGCACCCGATTGACCAAATGAAAGCCATCAAAAATGAGGTGGAAATAGCCGGTTTTCGCAATGCGATGCAGCGCGATGAGGTGGCGTTGGTCAAATTTGAGGCGTGGCTAAGGCAGCAATTGGCAGACTATCAGGTTGTTACGGAATTGGATGTCAGCCGCAAATTGCTGGAATTGCGTAGCGAGCAGGACTATTTTGTGAGCGAAAGTTTTGAAACGATTGCGGCTTACGGTGCGCACGGCGCGATTGTGCATTACACGCCAACGCCTGAAAGCAACGCGCGAATTTTGCCCGAGGGGTTGCTGCTGGTGGATTCCGGTGCGCATTATTTGGATGGCACCACCGACCTGACCCGCACCATCGCCGTTGGAACGGTGACGGACGAGATGAAGCGCGATTTCACCATGCTGCTGAAAGGGCATATCGCCCTGGCACGCGCGAAATTTCCGAAAGGAACGGTCGGGACGCAACTCGACATCCTGGCACGTCAATTCATTTGGCAAGACGGTCAAAACTACCTCCACGGCACAGGACACGGCGTAGGGCACTGCCTAAGCGTGCACGAAGGACCGCAAAGCATCCGCATGAATTACAACCCGACCCCGATTGAGCCGGGGATGCTCACCTCCAACGAGCCGGGCATTTACAAAGCCGGTCGCTACGGCATCCGCATCGAAAATTTGCTGCTCTGCATCCCCGCAGCAACAACCGAATGTGGCGAGTACTATCAATTTGAAACGCTCACCCGCTGCCCGATAGATAAGTCACTGCTCGATAACGGTTTATTGACGAAGGAGGAGGTGGAGTGGCTGACAATGAACAGGTATTAATGATGTGAAGGTTCTTTCTCGCGATGGTGTTTAATTGTTGCCGCAGCCATTGCAAGTGGCTGTAACACGATATATTCAGAAGATTTACAACATAATCAAATCATAGAAAATACATTAGTGATTATAAATCCCTTTTGCATCCATAAACAGTAATAAAAATTCATAATAAAAAAATATGACTATCCGCAATCATACCACTAAATAGCGTTTCCTGCAAGCAATTTTCTGGTTTTGTCCCGCAGGGACAGCACTTTATTAACCGTAGACTTCAGTCTACGGTATAAAAATGATAAGATTCCATTAGTCCCGCATGGGACGGCACGTGAGATGAGTGCAATTTTGCTGAATAACAATGTGTCGTCCCATGCGGGACTTTGGGGTGTGGGCTCCGTCACTCCCGTAGACTGAAGTCTACGGTTAATAAAGTGCTGTCCCTGCGGGACAAAGAGCGAAAGCCAAGTGGTATGATTGCGGATAGTCATCTAAAAAAAACTTATGACATAAACAAAATGC
Source organism: Candidatus Symbiothrix dinenymphae (assembly GCA_001417715.1). Taxonomy (GTDB): domain Bacteria; phylum Bacteroidota; class Bacteroidia; order Bacteroidales; family Azobacteroidaceae; genus Azobacteroides; species Azobacteroides dinenymphae. The sequence continues at coordinate 1,677 of BBRT01000029.1, read as the reverse complement.
GGTAATTCTGCACCACGACTTTTTTGCCGACTACTCCGCACTTTTTGCTGAAAATCAGTCGATTGCGACCGCCATCACAGCCCATCACTAAAGCGGATTATCGTTAATGAATCATCGAACCGGCAATCACACGCTCAACATAAATGCAGTTGAATGTGTTTTGGATATCCGCTTCGGCTTGGTCAGAAATAATAACCGGTCTAAAATAATTCATAGTTTTTCATCTTCAAAAACTCTTTCCATGGCAGCTAACCATTCGGGGGCAAGTTCAACTTTTTTGCGCGGTTTTGGCTTAAATCCGGGATACGGTTCATACCTAAATTCGGGACTGTGCAGTCGTTCATCGGTCATTTCGTCCATATCAACTTCGCCGGAACGTGCCATTCGGGAAAGTTTCATGAAATCAATGCCGGATGTTTCCGACCAATCCAAGTCAATTGCATCAAACACTTCATCCAAAGTATGTCCTATAGGTTTACCATACTTGTCGCGCGGGATGATAAACTCGTGTGCAACGGTCAGATACGGTTGCGGCTGAGCAACCTCATACGCCACTTCATACGCCGCCACAGCAACGTCGCTAACCATCTGTGGCTTGTCTGCCGGAATGTCTTGATACGTTTTCATAATGAGAATTTTTCTCTCTGTTTTTTTACTTTTGTCGTTCTTAGAAGTTTTATTCGCGACCTCTTTATTTACGAGCAAAATCTAGGTTGCTCGTAATAGCGATTTTTCGCAGTTACTAATTGAACTTACCCATGATTTAAAATTATTGATATATGTTACGTACTGTTTACACCCCTCAAAATGAGCAATGTACACTTCCTATTCCCAGAGATTATGTGGGTAAGAAATTGGAAATCATTATTTTTCCTGTGGAAGAAGTTATTTCGGAAGCTGCTTTTTTCAAAGAGAAGAAAGTAACTTTCACGGATTTTGGGCTTAAAGCACCTGTTGAATATAAATTTGATAGAGAAGAAGCCAATGAACGATAGAAATAAAGTTTTCCTTGACAGCAATGTGGTGATTTATGCTTATCATAATGAAGAAAAAGATAAGCAAACGATAGCCAAATTGTTGATTAACAATAATAATAGCGTAATCAGTACGCAAGTATTGCAAGAAATCAGTAATACATTGAGCCGCAAATTCAAGGCAAAGTATGATGTCATTCAGGCATTGCTGGTAGAATGTATCCAAAACTGTGGCGAAGTTTATATCAATACTCAACAAACCGTTTTCAAAGCTTGCAGTATTGCCGACCGCTATCAGTTTTCGTTTTACGATAGTTTAATTGTTGCCGCAGCCATTGAAAGTGGCTGTAACACGATATATTCAGAAGATTTACAACATAATCAAATCACAGAAAATACATTAGTGATTATAAATCCCTTTTGCATCCATAAACAGTAATAAAAATTCATAACTATAAAAGATAAAATCTTCTTAGTTATACCCAACAACTTTCGTTATTTTATCTATGACTTGTTCCAGCTCATAAGCTGTGATATGCCCAAACGTTTTACACAAATTTGGGTCTAAGTTTACCCGCCATATTTCACCTTGTTTCATGGAAATCGGCATTATCTAAGTGGGTAAATGCGGTCAATTCTTTATTTGTTCGATACTCATCAGCCATCAAATTAACCGCTTTTTCCAATGAATGGACACTATCTT
>BBRT01000028.1 GCA_001417715.1 Candidatus Symbiothrix dinenymphae | reverse complement strand
AAGTTGGACTAAGTTGAGTGTATAAGTTAGTGTATAAGTTGAACCAAATCGACAAAGGGTGCACGACATAATAAAAGTTAAAACTTAGAAAAACCTTTGTTATTTCAAAAACATTCACTACCTTTGCCTCCGAGTTGTCATAGTGGCAATTCACAAAAAATTATGATAAATAAATTCTTTTATACTTGTTTGTCAGGCTTGCTCCTGACCTGCTCTTTCGGTTGTGCCCCGCCAACTACATTGACTGGAAGCGACCACTCATGGCGGATTGCCATCAACCCGAATGGGACAATCCGAGGCTATGAGACCTACAGAACTGGGGTATGGGATAGTATTCCCTTTCGTAACGATAACAAATCCGGTCCCCGCTGGGATGGGATAGACCTGTCGTTGGTAGATAAAAACAATCTGCTCTTTGAGGGAACACAGAATCAAATAACCTACCGCCTTCAATATACATCTGCCGGTAACCATCTTGCTATAAAAGCAGAAATAACCAACCATTCACAAGTTGAATTTGCTCCTTTGGCCGCCCGCCTTATTGTGGGCGTGAACTCCGAAATGAGAACGTTTCCGGATTGGAACAACAAGTTTTTCCCTACCTTGTTGCGGTGCGAGAAAACGCATTTGTGGGGTTATTTTATGTCGCCCACGCAACGTATATTGGGCATCTGTACTGCTGAACCTGTCGCTTCATACAACCTGAATTATATTCAGGAAGGCAATATGTGGTTTGATTGGGGGCATCAGATTAGAACGGCGAGCCTTGCTTTGTTACACAAGTTGCCTTTGCCTGCACGTCATCCTCAAGACTTGGCGTCACTTCGTCCGGGGGAGAAAAAGCAGTGGACAATCCATTTGGGAGAAATAGACAAGTTGGAAAATGTGAAACCCACTTTGGCTTTGTGGGGCAATAATCCATTGCTCGAATGTAGTCAATATACGGTTGCAGAGGGTGAAACTATTACATACAAGTTGTTTGGTTGCGACAATAAAAACAGCACAATAGAATTGCTCACTCCTTTGGGCAAAGTGATGCCTGTTGCCGGAAATTCTATCTCGTTCAAGGATGGCAAAGGTGTATATACCATACGTTTAACCGCCGGTGCAAAAACAAGCGAAGCAATGGTCAACGTGCGGGAAAACTGGTCGTGGTATCTCAAAAATGCCGGCGACCACGTGTTCAAATGTCCGCCCATCGTAGGTTTATCGTGCGAACAAATTTATGGTTATTATACCGCCTTTATCGGCGCAAAGTATTTCCCCGATAAAGCGAAGGATAAAATGCTCCTCCAACGGTTTTAAAAACAATTGGCGATGATTTGGTCTACTGTTGCATGGACGCCCAATCCTGATGCATATCCTCATCGCCTACCAAATCATTCAACGACCATGGGCATTTTAGCCAAACTGTGGGAAGCCACCCACGAATGGAGATATTTGGGGCTGGCAGCCCATATTGCCGATTATCTGGCTTCGGATAAAGTGCAAACTCCGGATGGCGTTTATCGTAGTCACAAGACCTATTATACAGCAGTTATTTACCCTGCAAAGTCAATGTTAGACTTAGCCTTGTGCGAAAAAAGGCTCATTGCCGAGCCTGTTTGGAAAGAGCGCTACGAGCGGCATTTCAATTCTGCGGCTCGTGCCATCAACGACTTGTTGATACGCAGGGATGATATTGATACGGAGGGAGACCTAACTTTTGAGGACGGCATGGTTTCATGTTGCGCTCTGCAAATAGGATTATTGGCCTTGTGGCAAGAAAACGAAGAATTGAAAAACGTTTACGCCAATGCTGCAAAGTATGTTTTGAACAAACACCAATGTTTGGAGCAACTCCAGACACCGGATACTCGAATGAGAGGGGCAACACTCCGCTATTGGGAGCCTCTGGATATTTATTTCCTTCCGAATCAAGTGATGAATTCGCCTCACGGATGGACAGGCTGGAAAATATATGCCTCTTACTACCTGTATTTGCTCACCGGCGACGAGTTTTACCTTCGCGATTTTATGGATACACTGGGTGCAGCGGCGCAAATAATGGCTCCTACCGGAAAACTCCGATGGGCATTTCTTCCCGACCCGTTTGTGAAAGCAAAAATACTTGTACAAAATCCCCAACAGCCGCGGGCAGCACTGCAGGTGGACTCTGTTGTAGGAGAGCAGTATTTAGATATGATTAGCCCCTGGTACCGTCCGGACGACGAAAGCGGATTTCATTTCTTTGGGCAAGGGCAAGATGGGCTTGGGAAACGAGGTTCAGCGGGAGACAACACGGTACAGGAGATTTTCAAGGTCATGGAAGAGTGTGCCCTCACGCAGGCGTACCTCATTGTACGTGAAGATGGCTCCTTCCAAGCGTGGAATTGCAAGGCAACGAAGAAAGGGGCGACAATAGATGTTGTACCCAATGAGCGTTATATCGACAAGTTACATGTGAACAGCAAAATACCGACCACCGTAACCGTTTCCCTGAATGGGAAGAAACATAAACAAGAAGTAACCGGTATGCAATGGATTGGTGAGCAACCACCATTTTTACTTACACAATCGGCGTCATCGGCGTCGGCGCAACGGCTTGATCTTACCGCACGCCAAGATACTTCGCGCATCTTATTGAATCCCGATAAAGGATGGTATCATCACTATCTGGATAATAGCATCACGGATGATACGGTCGTAACTCGTTATGCCGCTAAAGGTTATAAATTTCCCCTTGACATCAACAGCACACTACACCTTGGATGCTTCCGGTATTTCCAAAGGAGTATATGAAGTGGAAATACTTTTGTATAAGCAGTTTAGAAATGGAAGCACCCGTCCTGTCCAACTTGGTTTGAAGCAAAAATATGAAAGCCCTTCAGGTGCATATAATATAGGAAAAATTAAATTATGATGTTTAATAATCTTTTAATAATGAAAAAAGGAAGAAAAAGGATGCTGTCGCTTTGGCTCGTCTGTTTGATGATGCCGTTGCAAATTTTTGCGCAATCGTCTGTTTACGAGGTTGCCAACATTATACAACAAACCTGTTGGAAAACGAAGCAGATAGCAGAAGATGTGGTTTTGAAACAAGCACAACTCGAGATTTTCGATTCCAAGCAAACAATCAGTATTCTTGCCCTTCAACCCGCTTCAACTGCAAAATTAGCAATATATGATGCGGGTGACAATCTTAACTTAACCAGCGAATTATGCAAACAGGTGGATGCGGTTGCAGGCGTTAATGCTTCCTACTTTGCGCCAGGAGCAGGCAAAGGTTCCGTTCATTTTGTTCGCGTCAATGGAACTGTTTTGCACGAAACAGCAAATAAAACAGTATTCCAAAGCAATGCCGCTATGACCATTGACGAATCGGGAATTCATTTTCTCAAACGCGACACAACGGATGCGAAGTGGGACAATAAGATTGATTGCGACAATGTACTTGTTTCCGGACCACTGATAATGGAAAACGGGGAAGTTGCCCAATTAGGCAAGGATGCGTATGTGAAGAATCGGCATCCTCGCACTTTTGTAGCGACCAAAGCAGATGGAACTATCTTGTTGATTGTAGTTGACGGAAGAAATGCGAATGCTGCCGGAATGAGCCTCTACGAACTGTATGTTTTGGCAAAATCGCTGGGTTGTGAGCATGCAATGAATTTCGACGGGGGCGGTTCATCAACCATGTATGTGCGCGGCGAGCCTGATAACGGCGTGGTGAATTATCCGTGCGATAACAAACAATTTGA
>BBRT01000027.1 GCA_001417715.1 Candidatus Symbiothrix dinenymphae | reverse complement strand
TCTGCTTTGCTTTCATGCGTTTTTCGACGGAAGTGATGTCTTGTGAGGTGCGATTTTTGGGAGACACAAACGCCGAAAAATAGATTGACGCCTTATCATCGCTCGCCGGTTTCACGTGGGCATCAATGATGATAATCTGCTTGATAGTAGTCCGACGCGATGTTTGGAGCGCTCGCACCTTATCGTAGTGCTCCTGCTCGCCAACAAATAAAATCTCCATTGCCGTTTCATTCACAATGTAGGCTAACTGCGCGGCAGATGTGGTGGCATACATCGGCACCACTGCCGCCCGATTGGCAAATGCGCCAAAATCAATATAGAAACACTCGGCGCAATTGGCTGTGAACACACCAATATTCGCTTGTGGTTTCACCCCAAAATGGCAAAGAGCCTGAGCAACGGACATAATTTTTTTTGAAAACTCATCCCAAGACACAGACGCCCACTTGTGGGTTTCCATATCGCGTACTTTCAACGCTTCCTCATCACCAAACAGCTTCGCGTGCTGGTGGATTAATTCAGATAAATGATAATATCCCATATTTATTTCGTATTTCGCGGCAAAATTACAAAAATTTTATCTAACTTTGCCGAAATTTCTAAGAAATATGAATAATATTAATGGTTTTTATTACTATGCAGTGGATTTACTCAAAAAATTGATTGAAATCCCCTCTTTAAGTCAAGACGAAGCGGCAGCGGCAAACCTGCTTCAGAAGTATTTGCAGCGGCGAAATCTGTACCCCAAACGCACCGGCAACAATGTGTGGGTCATGTCACCCTTTTGGGACAGAAACAAGCCCACGATATTGCTCAACTCGCATATCGACACCGTTAAGCCCGTTGCCGGCTGGACGCGCGACCCGTTTACGCCCGTGGAGGAGGAGGGCAAACTCTACGGTTTGGGCAGCAATGATGCCGGAGCCTCGCTGGTGTCGCTTCTGGCAACTTTTTTGCACCTTTGTCAGTGCGATCTTGTTTCGCGCTCCTCTGATGATAAGAGGAATTACATCTTCCTGGCATCCTGTGAGGAGGAGATTTCCGGTCAGAACGGCATTGAATTGGTGCTGCCGGAATTGCCTCCTATTGCGCTGGCGGTGGTTGGCGAGCCTACGGGGATGCAGCCGGCCATTGCGGAGCGGGGATTGATGGTGCTGGATGTGCTGGTGCATGGCAAATCGGGTCATGCGGCACGCCACGAAGGAGTCAATGCCATTTACAAGGCCTTGACCTTGATAGAGTGGTTCAAAAATATGCATTTTGAGAAGACAGGAGACCTGTTGGGGGCAGTGAAGACGACCGTAACGATGATTGATGCAGGCACGCAGCACAATGTGGTGCCCGATTTGTGCCATTTCACGGTGGATATTCGGAGCAACGAACGCTACACCAATGAGGAGTTGTTCAAATACATCAAAAGTCGCTGCTGGGGCGATGTGTCGGCACGGTCGCTACGCCTCAATTCGTCCAGCATCGACCCCAAGCACCCCATCGTGCAGCGTGCCAAAGAGCTGAATTTGGAACCATACGGCTCCCCCACACTGTCTGACCAAGCCCTGATGCCGTTCCCTTCGATTAAAATTGGTCCGGGAGCTTCGGAACGTTCACACACCGCTGATGAGTTTGTGTATTTAGCGGAAATTCGGCAGGCTATCAATGTATATTTGAAATTGTTGGAGGGTGCTTAAATGCCAATAAATTTGCTTTTCGGCGCATAATATGCATTATGTTAAATAGACCACAACTGCGTTGTGTTTTGTTTGTTATATTTGTGTTTATGTTGGAATTATAATGTCATTTAAATGGATAGATAGAAAACGGCCGATTTTGATATTTTTTGTTTGAAAATTGAAAAGACAACACCGAAGTTGCCAAAATTAAAAAAAGATGTTACCTTTGCGGAATAATTTTAAAAATAAAAAAATATGTTAGTTAAAAGTTTACAGAAAGAAAAAGTTTCAGGGGCAAGAGAAGGTCGTAGTCGCTTTCTAAGAATCCCTTATCGTTATGCTCAGCCAATGGAGGATTGGTGGGATACCATTTCAGAGTACGAGAGGCAAGGAATATTGCAGGGCTTGGCAGAATCGGATGCCGGTTTGGGAAAACCCCATTCGGAGGTCATGAAAAAATACGAAAAATGGCTTTAAATATAAAATGGATGCCAAAGGCAGAAAGAAACCTTGATGAAATTCATGACTATATAGCGCAAAACTACACAGACCGCGAAGTGAACCGTTTTTTTGCAAAATTGAACAAATCATTATTATTGGCTACTCAAAACCCATTTATGTATCGTCAGGCTGCACAAAATCGAACCATCAGACGTTGTGTCTTGTCAAAACAAACCAGTTTTGTCTATAAAATAAAGAAAGATCGCATAGACATATTATTCATGTTTGACAATCGACAAAACCCCAATACGTTAAAATTTGAGTAAATCAAACATTTTAACACTTTTCCTATTGTTTATCAAAAAAAAATTACTACCTTTGCTGTGATTTTCGTGCAAGTTGCTGTGTTTTTTGATTTTTACATTGCAAATCATGCAAAAGTCTATTTAACATAATGCATATTATGCGCCGAAAAGCAAAAATTAAGAGAATTTAAACAATTTTAATAGTATCAAATATGAGCAAAAAAGCAACAAAATTTGCACAGAGTGCGCTTCTGATAGCTGCTCTGCTCCTGGTGGGAGGGGGAGGAGATGCCTTAAAGGCACAATCCCCGCAAGAGGCTAAAATCGCCGTTTCCGGCGTGGTGTCCGATGCCGAAGGAACGGTCATCGGTGCCAGTGTGATTGAAAAGGGCAATCCGGGCAACGGGGTTGCTACCGATGTGGATGGTAAATATACTCTGAGAGTGTCGCCAAACGCCACATTGCAGGTGGCTTTCATCGGCTATATTACTCAGGAAGTGGCGGTGAACGGTCGGACGAGTATCAATGTGACCTTGCAAGAGGACACTAAGACATTGGATGAGGTGGTGGTGACGGCGTTGGGCATCAAGCGCGATAAAAAAGCGTTGGGCTATGCCACATCGTCGGTGGACGGTGCTGACATTGCCAATGCCAAAACAGCCAACCCGATGCAGGCTTTGCAAGGCAAAATTGCCGGTATGGACATCTCTTCCTCGCAAACGCCGGGCGGAACGCAAAACGTGAGCATACGCGGTTTCAATGTGCTGCGGACTAACAGTCAGCCATTGTATATCGTTGATGGTGTGCCTCTTACGAACATCCAAAATCGTTCGGGCGAACTGAATCCATCGCTCATTAATTCTTTGAACGGGCAAGCCGACTTCGGTTCCGGTATCAATTCGCTCAATCCGAACGATATTGAGAACATGACGGTGTTGAAAGGCTCAGCGGCTTCCGCTTTGTATGGCTCGCGCGCCGCCCAAGGGGTGAGTATGAATACCACCAAGTCGGGAAAAAACACCGGAGGAAAGGTACAGGTGGCTGAGGACGGCGGCGTAACTATCCAACAAATCGGTCGTTGCCGTCAAATGCAGG
>BBRT01000026.1 GCA_001417715.1 Candidatus Symbiothrix dinenymphae | reverse complement strand
GTGTAGGCGTAGCTGAAGTATGCTCTATTGCGTGTTATTGCGGGCTTGACCCGCAATCCCTTGTTTGCCAATTCAACTTTTATGCGTAACTTTGCACCATTAAAATGATAGAATTATGGTAGTTGAAGGAGTTGCAAACAATCAGATTACAATTTCGTTTTCTTCGGGGACGGATATTTTTGGCATTCAACGGTTGATTGATTATGCCAAGTATTTGGAAGCCACGTCTAAATCAAAAGCCCGACAGGCGGACATTGACAGTTTGGCGAGTGAAGTAAATACAAATTGGTGGAACAGCAACAAGCATCGTTTTCTCAAATGACAGTCGTTGTTGATGCAAATATTGTTTTTAGCGGCATTTTAAATTCAGATGGCAAAATTCAACGCTTTGTTTCCAATAATTACGGTCTGAAAGATAAAGATTTTGCCCTGTATAGAATCGCCGGTTATTTTTCATAGCACTCGAAATTATTTTTTTTAGCCCTTTTTTTTTTAATTAATTCAAAAATCAGAGAAACAGTTCAATAAATAGAACGATTATTTTCAAAAAGGCATTGTCATTGCGGGCTTGACCCGCAATGACAAATCCTATTATTTCGCAAACGCCACAGCCCGCGTTTCCCTTATCACCGTGATTTTCACCTGACCCGGATACGTCATTTCGTCCTGAATTTTCTTGGCGATTTCGTTGGACAGGCTTTCCGTCTCTGCATCGGTGATTTTTTCTGCGCCTACGATTACGCGCAGTTCGCGACCGGCTTGGATGGCGTAGGTTTTCAACACGCCCGGATAGGAGAGCGCCAGCTGCTCCAAATCGTGCAGACGCTTGATGTAAGCCTCCACGATTTCGCGGCGAGCACCCGGACGGGCACCCGAAATGGCATCGCAGACTTGCACTATCGGCGACAACAGACTGGTCATTTCCATTTCATCGTGGTGTGCCCCGATGGCGTTCACGATATCCGGCTTTTCGTTGTATTTTTCTGCCAATTTGGCTCCAAACACAGCGTGCGGCAATTCCGGCTCGTCATCCGGCACTTTTCCGATGTCGTGAAGCAGTCCGGCGCGTTTGGCTTTTTGCGGGTTAAGTCCCAATTCCGTTGCCATGATAGCGCAGAGGTTGGCTGTTTCGCGGGAGTGCTGAAGCAGGTTTTGCCCGTAAGACGAGCGGTATTTCATACGCCCAATCATCCGAACCAAATCGGGATGCAAGCCGTGAATACCCAAGTCGATGGTGGTGCGCTTGCCCGTTTCCACGATTTCGTCTTCCACCTGTCGGCGCACTTTGTGCACCACCTCCTCGATGCGAGCGGGGTGAATGCGCCCGTCTTGCACTAATTGGTGCAGCGACAGTCGGGCAATTTCGCGCCGCACGGGGTCAAATCCCGACAGGATGATAGCCTCCGGCGTGTCGTCCACAACGATTTCGATGCCCGTAGCAGCTTCCAAAGCGCGTATGTTGCGACCTTCGCGACCAATGACGCGCCCTTTTATTTCGTCCGAATCAATGTGAAATACCGACACAGCGTTTTCAATCGCCGTTTCCGTAGCCACCCGCTGGATGGACTGCACCACGATTTTTTTCGCCTCCTTGTTGGCGGTCATCTTCGCCTCTTCCATCACCTCGTTGATGTAGGCGGCGGCGGATGTTTGCGCCTCTTCCCGCAACGATTTCGCCAGCCGCTCCTTCACCTCTTCGGCACTCAGTCCCGAAAGAGCTTCCAAACGCTCAATTTCCATCTTGTGAACCTTGTCCAAATCGGATTTTTTCTGTTCCACAATTTCCAACTGATTTCTTAACCGTTCGCGCGCATTCTCAACATCGTGATTTTTCCTGTCAAAATCGGATTGTTTTTGCGAAAGTGCCATCTCTTGCTGCCTCGCTTTTGCCTCCTGCATTTGCAAATGGGCATTGCGTTCACTCGTCTGCTTCTCCCAATCGGCTTTCATGGTGATGAAATTTTCCTTCACCTCCAGCAACTTACTTTTTTTGAGAGCCTCCACCTCTTTTTCGGCGTCCGCTAAAATCTGTTGTTTCTTCGACCCGGCTTGTTTATTAGCGATAAACCAAGCCACAACACCGCCCAGCAACAGAGAAACGATGGCGGTAATTGTAGTAATTATTATTTGTGATGTCATTCTAAAATTGTATTATTAAATTGATACTATTATATTTATGCATAAAATTCATTGTTTTTTTTGTCTTCTTTGGGGCGATGTCGGTTCAGGAGATCTTCCAAACGAATATTCAAGCGATTCAGTTGCGCCAAAATCGGAGCTGTCTCATTTCGCAGACTCTCCCTGTGCGCCTTCAAAGAAAAATGAAAAGCCGTTAGCCGCATCTTATCAAGGTCGTCCAAATTAGCTGCGGAATAGTATGAACCATATTCCATAGCCTTGTAGCCCACATCGTTCGCCGCCTTCCGCATAATCTGTTCATCCTCGCGGGGGCATTTATAAGGGAAAAATTTTGAATAAATCCCTAATTTTGTCGGTATAAAATCATCCGTCTCTACCATTTCAATATATATTTAATTCATAATTCATAACTCATAACTCATAAACTATCCATTCAACAACGCAATGCACTGGTCAATATCCTTAACCATCTGTGTCACATTTGCTTTCGCCGCTGTTAAATCCACTTCCGTGCCTGCCAGTGCTTTCGCCATTTTGAGGTGTTCATATTTTGTATGCAACTCCTTATTTTCGTGGCTCAACTCGGTGTTTTGACGCTCCAACTCCAGATTTCGTTGCTTCAATTCACCATTTTGCTGACTCAAATTTTCGCACAACGACATCACCTGGTGTACATTAGCCTCCAAGATAGTCAGTTCGTTCGAATGTGCTTCTGTCATATCGTTTTAAAAATTTGCACAAAATTAGACATTTTTTTTGATATAACAAGAATTTAAACTTTTTTTTCGCTGTTTTTTTTCAAAATTGCAATTTCCGACTCTTTCCATCCATTGAAATGCAACACGATTTTGTCTGAACCGGAGAATATTTGAACTCAAGTCATCGGTGGTTTTGGATAGATAAAAAATCAAAACATTAGTGTCAGTACAAGAAGAACGTGAAGTTTGGAGAAAAATGCGCGATGAGGAGATAAAATTAGCATAGTGCTCAGCGTGTCTACACTCTATCCATCCGCACCATAATCTGCGTCAGCACCTCAACACACTGTTTCAGCACTTTGAGATTATCAAGCAGCAGCAGCACAATATCCTCATTCACAGCAGAATCGCTCACTTTATCAACCACATTTGCAGGTTTTGGAACGCCTATTTGTGAACCGGTCACTTCGCTTTTCAATCCATGCCCCCGCATCTGTGCATCAAAGACTATCTGCAACAAATCCGCAGGCTTGACGCTCAAGCATTTTGCAATAACTGCCAAACGGCTGTTTTTGATAGTTGGACTGCTCAAGATGCGATTGATACCATTTTCGTGAACGCCAAGGTAGGCAGCCAAATCCCGTTGGGTAACATGCTTTTCTATCAACAGTTTCTTAAAACCTGTCAACTGAATATTAGAACTTTCACTCATAATTATATATATTTTTAATACGTTTTTACTATTCAATAATTAATTTGTATCATTTTGCACATAATTTCAATTATTTTATGATAGATTTGAAATAAAATTTAAAATAATTTGCAAAATTTCTGCTGCAAAGGTAGCATTTTATTTGATATGTACCAAACTTTTTTGAAGTTTTTTTTTCACCGCAGATTCAACTTCTAAGTGCGACAAAATTTCTACAAAGATAGATAAAAAACTTCAGTTGGAGATTTAAAGCCGAGTTTTTCTCTGGGTCGGCTATTTATCTTGCTCTGTATCAGT
>BBRT01000025.1 GCA_001417715.1 Candidatus Symbiothrix dinenymphae | reverse complement strand
AATGGCAGAGAAGGACAATGGATTTTTTTGACTTTAACACTTCATCATGTTAATGTTTGTTAATTTCGTTATTATCGTCATTGCGGGCTTGACCCGCAATCCCCTGAAAAACCTGTTAGGTCTCCGAGACCTAACAGGTTTAACATCGAATGTTGCGCAACATTTGGCGTCTTTTCAAGGAAATTCCACCCTGTGAATACCCGGTGAATTTATTTTTCTGGATTCCTGCTTGCCTGTCAGCCCGTTAAATATACGCACTGTGTCTTCTCCTGTGGTTTGGCAGGTTATGATACACTGCTCCTTTTCCTGACTGATGCTGAGGATGTCCGAAGTATTGCCGTCCATCATGGCAGCTATATGAGCGTGGCAACGGAGCGTCTTTATCGCATATCGCTCCACATCTATATTAAACTCATGATTTTTCAAAACCAATTTTGCCGGTTGCGCGTTAAGAGCACTTTTCCAGTCCACATTCAACAGGTAAAGGGTTCTGAACTTATCGGAATCCCACACTGCAAAATCTATGTTTTGAGAAGGTTTAATCCACCCTTTTTCATGTTCCTTTGAAGTAATATTTGAGGCTGTATTTTTCATATCCTCTATGTAGCGCTCTTTGATAAGGGCATCTGCCGGATAGACATTTTCCGGATAATAGATGATAGTACCCTTTCCCAGAGGAATTACCGTTTTGCTCTTATACGATTTGTAATCAATGCCGAGCAATGTTTCTATTACCGTGTCATCTTCAGGGAATTTTGCAGGGATATGCGGTTGCAGTTCACTGTTCAGATGGACGGCACCAAGGAGAAGCGTGCCTCCTTGTTCAACGAATTTCTTAATGCGTATAAAATCGGCATTGTCGAAGGTATTCCAGCCTAAGAAAATGAGTGCTTTATACTTGTTCATCACCTCAGAAGAGGCTTCAACAGGCAGAATATCGACAAGTCCGTACGGTGTGGTGGTAAACAACCCGTCTGTACTGCAATAATCAAGCTTGTTTTCAGGATAGAATGCCTTTAATAAGTCAAAACTTTCCATTGCTTTATTAAACGCCCACTTGTCGCCTTTTTGTGACCAGAGTGACGTGCGGCCAAATGTTTTCCAGGCATCATTTCGCCCAATCATCACTGCAATTTCCGTCTTTAGCTCACCTGCGCGTGAATGTGTTTCTATATAGTCCAGCATCCTGTGTTGCGCATACAGATGTTCTTTACCTGCCTTTGTGTATCTGTCGTGGGAATATTCATCTGTCCAGAGCCCTTCTTCGGTATTAATATGAGAAGACCCATGTATGTAGGCTACTGCCAGAGATAAAAAGAAGCGTAAAGAATGTTTGGGGTCGGTAAATGGCTGCGAGCCCCATTGCATCGCATGCAACGAGCCAAAGTCTTTCTTGCCATACGCTCTTGAAGTACCCCGCAAGGCAGACATTATTATATCTTCCGGACCGTATATTTGTTCCGCCCCCAGCCATTCGTAGCCGGCCTGATACAAATAGCGGAATATCGGTGTAACTCCTGTATGCCGGGTACTCTCGCCTCGTGAATAGCTCAAATTCGCGATGAACTTATTGGCGCCGTCAGCCATATCCTTCACTCCAAACGGGTCGTAATGGATAAAAATCCCATGGTCGGTGTAGATAGGTCTGTGTTTCGCAAATATCCCGCCATAAGGTCTTGTCCGCGCTGCTATATCCGAATGAAGCCCGTTATATAAAAAATGCTGCCAGTAATAATATCCGCCATCATTTTCATGAGCCTGTTTTCCCCGAAACATGGGTGATTGAAGAGAGCTTAGGGACGGGTTAATTTTCGCAGATGCCAAAGTGCGCCCCTCCACCTGCCATGCGTAAGGAATATGCATCTTGTTCAATAGCGAGGTATAATGTTTAATCACATTTTCGTCGGTTATCCGCACGCCGCTCCACTGATACGACGGTCTGAAATGATACCGGTTACCTATGCGACTGCGAAAATACCATTTGAAAAACGGGTCGTAGGGTTCGTATTCTTTATCTATATGGAGTTCGTCGCCGGATGATAAATGGACATTATCTCTCTCTTTTACAAGCAGTTGCTCTATGAAACCCGATTGAGTGAGAGTGCCGTCCGAAAAGGTGAACCGAACTTTAGTATCCGGATTGAGAGCAGCAAACTGCACGGCATGCAACCCCGGCTTCTGTAATGTAAGCGATTTATCAATCAGATGAATATTCGGATTATCGGCAGACACTTTCAATGTGATATTGGGCTTATTGGTTTCGAGCAATATAGCCGTAGTATCACCAACATTAACATAGTGCGGAATAGACACAATCTCAAAGTCCTGAGCACTTTCCTCCAACAACTGTACCGACCTCAGTTCATACGGAAAAGCTTGGCGATGCGGCTCTTTTAACAATGTCAGTTTTAGATTGCCTTTCCCTGCAATATCTTTCGGCAATGGAATATAAAAGTCCGCAATATCGGACGCACGGTCAAATTTATATCCCTCAAATATTGTTTTTCCCTGAAACTCCAGTTTCCATTTCGGACGGCTGCGGGTTGCCAGATTCACACCCACCCAATAATTGTATTTATCCTGCCGCCTTTCATTTTGAATGAAAGGATGCGAAAATACATTTTTACCGTCCACATAAAACTTAGGCGCCTCCAGCCAACACTCTCCGCTAAAATTTGTTCCGCCTGTTCGTATGAGTACGGTTGCAGTATTGGCAGGTAGGTCTATTCTCTTTTTCAATACTTTGAAGTTGCCGCTTCCTGCGGGAATGGGAATATAAACAATGGCATCAGGTGTATCATAGACATCGTCAGGATGTCGTCCCTCTTTTTTATGATATATCTGAAGTTCGATTCCGAAATCGCCGGAAGAGTTAATTTTCAGGTTTTTACGCTTATAGGCAATTTCCATATCAACATATCCCTTGCTGAAATCGACGCCCGTAATGCGGTTATACGCATGACGCTCAAACGGCTCATTATCTCCTTGGAAAAACAGGGCATAATCATCCTTATATACATTGAGTGAATCTAAATTCTCATCAATCAGATATTCCTGTTGTCTGAAATACTCTTCACCTCGGGGAGCAAATTTTCCGGGCATCCGGACGCCACCGACAACGCGAAGAGTACGCCTCACGGGGTAATCCTTATGAGCGAAAGTAACTTCCTGCTCAATAAAGCTTCCGGGCTCTATTTTCACATACCCCTGCTCGCCTTCCGAAGGGTATAATACCGTTCTGTATTCTCCCTGCAGTTGTGCCTGACTCGACAAGATGCTGCCAAGCGCAATGAACATCAATAGCGTCTGTTTCATTTTTCGCGTGGATTACGTGACTATGAGAAAACCGTTGCCATATCAATCACAGGCCAGGGTTTCGCCGTTTTCCAGTCGCCATAAGTGAAGTCCGGCACATCGACCGACGAGCTTCTGTTGAGTGTGGAACGCTCGCTCAATTCTGTGATGCACGACCAGGTAACCCCGTCGTAAACATCCTGGTCTAAGGGCAAACCGTTTTGCAGACAGTAAATCAAACGCCAAATCATGGTGTAATCCATTCCACCGTGACCACCAATGGCTTTGGCTTTTTCGCCGATAAATTTGGTGAGCGGATGTTGGTACTGCTCAACCAGGGTTTTAAAATCTTCCGACTTCAAAAAGTTGTGGGGATGGGGTTCTAATGCTATTTTCTCTTCCGGATATTTGATGGCGTAGCCTTTTGTCCCTACGAGTTTATGGATACGGTCGTCTGGCAATGGCTAGGCGGTATCGTGCACCTCAAGCAAGGAGTGACCACTAACGGTGTGTAGCAAGTTCTGAGTAATATCGCGCATTTTCTACGCGAACTCA
>BBRT01000024.1 GCA_001417715.1 Candidatus Symbiothrix dinenymphae | reverse complement strand
AATGCAAAAATTTCGTACCTTTGCTCCTTGATTAGTTGTTTGTATTTCATACAACAAAAGTAAATAAATTAATCGAACAGGGAGAACTTTTCTCTCTGTTTTTTTACTTTTGTCGTTCTTAGAAGTTCTGTTCGCGACCTCTTTATTTACGAGCAAAATCTAGGTTGCTCGTAATAGCGATTTTTCGCAGTTACTAATTGAACTTACCCCACAATTCAAAAATAATGCGTACCTTTGCCGCGTTGAACAAAGAAATAAAACAACATAAAAATGAAAAGTTAGAATTATAAAATACTGATAACAGGGCTTTTTGCTTTCATTCTCATTTCTCGAAGTCTCCAAAATTTCAAGTAATGTTCGAGAATAAGTTAGTGAAGATTTGCGCTGTGTGCGTGAATTGTTCGATTGCTTATTGGAACATATAGGTTTTGGAGAGCCAGAGGAATGAATAGGTAATCATGTGGGCAGTTACGCGCTTTTAGTTTGCCAATAAGTTTAAGAGTCTATAGCACAAACTTTTACACAATATGTTATTCAACTCAATTGCTTTCGGGATATTTCTGCCCATCGTATTTCTACTGTACTGGGCAATGTCCAAAAACGTCAAGACGCAGAATGTGTTTTTGCTCGCTGCCAGTTATTTTTTCTACGGCTGGTGGGATTGGCGTTATCTGTCGCTGGTGTTGCTGTGCTCCATTACCAACTATTTGGCGGGCATGTTAATGATGAAAACCGATACTCAAAAGCAACGGCGGCTGATTTTGACGGTCTGCTGCGTGGTTTCTTTTGGCATATTGGGCGTGTTCAAGTACTATGATTTCTTCGTAACTTCTTTTGTAGATGCATTCAGTATGCTTGGTATTCATCTGAAAGCCAATACTTTACATTTGATTTTGCCGGTTGGAATCAGTTTTTACACTTTCCACACATTGAGTTATACGATTGATGTTTATCGGCAAAAGTTTGAGCCTACTCGCGATGTGGTGTCATTTTTCCTTTTTGTGAGCATCTTCCCGCTGGCAATGGCGGGACCGATTGAGCGGGCTACCAATTTACTGCCGCAGATTTACAAACGCCGAACGTTTGACTATGCCTTGTCTGTCGATGGGATGCGGCAAATTCTTTGGGGGCTGTTCAAAAAAGTGGTTATCGCCGACAATTGCGCCACGATTGCCAATGAGGTTTTCAATAATTCGGATGCTTATTCGGGCAGTGCGCTGCTTTTGGGTGCAATTTTCTGCACTTTTCAGTTTTACGGCGACTTTTCGGGCTATTCCGATATGGCGTTAGGAATTGGTAAACTGTTGGGATTCAAGTTTTTGCAAAACTTTAGGTTTCCCTATTTTTCGCGCAACATAGCCGAATTTTGGCGGCGTTGGCATATTTCACTCAACACATGGTTTCGCGATTATTTGTACATCCCGTTGGGTGGAAGTCGCGGCTCAAAATGGCAAACGGTGCGCAACACGTTCATTATCTTCCTTGTAAGCGGCTTTTGGCATGGTGCTAACTGGACATATATCAGTTGGGGAGCGTATCACGCAATACTGTTTGTACCGATTATTTTGCTGGGAAAAAGTAGAAAATATACCGATACTGTCGCCGAAGGGAAACTATTGCCAAGTCTACCGGAGTTGTTAAAAATGGCACGTACCTTTGGAATAATGGTGTTGGGCAGGATATTATATCGGGCAGAAAGTCTGACACATGCTTGGGATTACATTTCTGAGCTGTTTTCTTCGTCATTGTTCACAATACCCCATGTCAAAAATGCAGAAAAGGCACTTGCGCTCATCGCCGTTTTTATGCTGATAGAATGGTTCGGGCGGCACAATCAATATGCGATTGAGCGAATGGGGGCGACATGGAAAAAGCCGTTTCGGTATATTCTGTATAATGCGATTGTCATTGCTATTCTCATGTTCGCCGTCGAAAATTCACCGGAATTTATTTATTTTCAATTTTAAGTTATGAAAAAGTTTATTGTTGGAACAATTTTGTCAGGGATACCGTTGCTACTCTTGTTGCTTGCAGGATTATTTTTGCCTCCTACGCCTAAGGCGGCAAAGAAGTATTCGCTTTATTTATCACGGCAAAAAGATTCATTGTTAATGAATGTTGAATCGCCAAGAGTTATTTTTGTGGGTGGTTCCAATGTGCGTATGGGGTTGAATTGTCAAATAATCCGCGACTCTCTCAATCTAAATCCAATCAATGCAGCCATGCATGCCGCATTTGAATCATATATGATGAACAACACTCTTCAATATGTGAGTAATGGGGATATTGTGGTATTAGCATTTAATTATGCGACTTTTTTGGGAGATTATGACCGTGTTTCCAGAGAATTGCTATCGGTCGTCGCTGATGGGAATAGTTCCAAAGTTCGATTGCTCAGTACAAAACAAAAAATAAAAATTCTCCAACATATACCTAATTTTTCTCTTTCAAAATTTAGACCGACAGCCTACTTTAATGTAAAAAACGCCTTATCCAATCAATACGGCGATACTTATGAGCATTGGACACTTAAAAAGAAGAAGTTTAGATCAAACGGAATTAACGGGAAGTTCAACCCGGAAGTGATACAGGGCATAAAAAAGTTTCAATCAGACCTTGCAGCCAAAGGCGCAACCTTGCTTGTAACCTATCCAAGCTATCAAGACAGGTCTTTTTTCAATACACAGGTTGCCGTAAAAGAAATTGAAGCCCAATACATCAAAACCGGCTTCACAGTTTTGGGTACTCCGGAACGGTATGTGTTTCCCGATTCGTTAATGTACGATTCGCCTTATCACTTGGGCGGCAAGGGGGTAGAACTCCGCACGCAATTGTTGATTGAAGATTTGAGAAACTATCTAAAAAATAACCAATGACAAATTAAGTCTGGACAGGATGAAGGATTGGCAGGATTTTCAACAATCCTGCCAATCCTTTAATCCCGTAAATCCTGATTCAGACAATTATTTGCGTTCTGTGTTTTGTCCCGCAAGCACAGTTTGCAAATATAATAGCACCTGAAAAAAAAATGGCAACAACCATCAATTGCCGCCTGCTGTAGCTGACGGAGCGCAATGTTGTGTTCTATGTTGAAAAAAAAGACTCATCTCTTATTAAAATAAGATAACAACTCAGCCGTATTCATGTCTTTAATCTCAGCATAAATTTTCGCTTGAATGTCGTTCTTCATCTGAACGCAATCAAAATCTTTTCTTACCGAAGCTCGTTGTATCATGTATTTTCGTTTGCTTTACAGCTACCAAAACATTCCGACTGCAAATTTACGAATAAATTTTAAACCCACCAAATAAAAAAAATGTCGCCACATATTTTTAAAACAAAATAAATCCCACTATTTTCCGTTTCTATACAAAAGGAGATGAAATTATGAAAAAAGACCGCCTGTTGTGGGCTGATGATGAGATTGATTTGCTTAAGCCGCATATCCTCTTTTTGGAGGATAAGGGCTATGAAGTGGTGACCGTGTGTAGCGGGCAAGATGCGATTGAGGCTGTTCATGAGGCGGCTTTCGACCTGATTTTCTTGGACGAGAATATGCCCGGATTGAGTGGTTTGGAAACATTGGCGGTCATCAAAGAGGCGCAACCGACTGTGCCGGTGGTGATGATTACCAAAAGTGAGGACGAAGGCATTATGAATCAGGCGATTGGCAGCAAGATTGCCGATTATTTGATTAAACCCGTCAATCCGAATCAAATTTTGCTGTCGCTCAAAAAAAATCTGCATAAAAATCAGATTGTGACCGAAACAACAGCCAGCAGTTACCAGCAGGAGTTTATGAAAATCGGAACGCAGATAGGCGATTCGCTCACAGCTGACGATTGGAAAGATTCGTATAAAAAACTGGTACATTGGGAGTTAGAACTTGCCTCTTCGCAAACCGGCATGACCGACCTGCTGAACGCCCAAAAGGCAGAAGCCAACCAAATGTTTTGCAAATTTATCAGGAAAAATTATGAAAGTTGGCTCTCACAGCCCGAAAATCCCAACCGCCCTGTGATGAGTCCGGATATTTTCAAAAAAAGCGTGTTCCCGCTGTTAGACCAAGGCGACAAGGTGTTTTTCATCCTGATTGACAATTTCCGCTGGGACCAGTGGCAGGTGGTGAAAGAGCTTCTGTCTGAGGCGTTTACGTTTCAAGAAGACTTGTATTATTCCATTTTGCCGACAGCCACGCAATATGCTCGTAACGCCATTTTTTCGGGTTTGATGCCCATTCAGATTGAGAAACTGTTTCCCGAACTTTGGGTGGACGAAGACTCCGAAGAGGGCAAAAACTTGAACGAAGCCCCCTTGATTAAGACCCAATTGGAACGTTTTCGCAAAAAATACACGTTTTCTTACCATAAAATCAACGAATCGAGTTTCGGCGAAAAATTGTTGCAACACTTCAATCAGTTCGACAATTCGCAGCTCAATGTGATTGTGTTCAATTTTGTGGATATGCTGTCGCACGCCCGCACCGACTCCAAGATGATGCGCGAACTGGCATCCAGCGCGGCTGCCTACCGGTCGCTCACCCGCTCGTGGTTTCAACATTCGACCGCTCTCGAATTTTTTCGCAAAATAGCCGAAAAAGGCTTCAAAATAGTGCTGACAACCGACCACGGCACCATCCACGTCAACAACGCCATCAAAGTGATAGGCGACAAAACCGTGAACGCCAATCTGCGCTACAAATTGGGAAAAAGCATGACCTACAACCCCAAAGAGGTGTTTGAAATGGCAGACCCCGCCAAATTCGGACTGCCATCGCCCAACGTGAGCACGCACTACATCTTCGCACAAAATGCCGACTTTTTCGCCTACCCCAACAATTTCAATTACTATGTATCCTATTACACCGACACTTTTCAGCACGGCGGCGTGTCAATGGAAGAAATGATGATTCCGCTCATCACACTGGAGCCAAAATAAAAGTTTTTTTATTCATGCACTTGCACATCTCATAAATTATATCTAATTTTGCGCCTTAAAAATTTAAAAATTATTGTATGTCAATTACAACACTTATGATTGCCATTTTTGTCGTGGGCTATGTGTTTATTGCGCTGGAAGACGTGATACATATCAACAAAACGGCTACGGCTCTCTTGCTGAGCACTGTTCTCTGGGTCTGCCTGAGTCAAATCGCCCCCGGTGTTCCCGAAATGCACGCAAGTTTGGTTGAAAACCTGGGCGATGTGGCAGAAATTCTATTCTTCCTGATGGGTGCGATGACGGTGGTCGAAATAGTCGATGTGCACGGCGGTTTTCGGCTGATTACCAACAACTTAAAAATAAAAAATCGCGTGAAACTGCTGTGGATTACCTGCCCTTTGGCATTTATTCTGGCTTCGGTGTCCGGCAATCTGACTACGGCGATTATTATGGTGGCTCTGATTCGCAAATTGGTGGGCGACAAGCACGACCGCTGGTTTTTTCTTGGCATGGTGATTGTGGCGGCGAATGCCGGTGGCGCGTGGTCGCCTATCGGTGATGTTACTACGGTGATGCTCTGGATTAGCGGCAAAGTGAGTGCCGAAGGTGTTATCGCCAACGATTTGATTTGCAGTTTGGCGAGCATCCTGGTGCCTCTACTCGTGCTGACGTGCACTATGAAGGGCGATGTGGAACGTCCTCCCATCGCAGAGAGCGAAAAAACAAGCGATGTGACACGCGGACAAACCATCACCGTAGTGTGCCTCGGCATCGGCTCACTGCTGTTTGTGCCCTTCTTCAAAGGTATCACGCATCTGCCGCCGTATTTGGGGCTGTTGGGCGGTTTGAGTATCTTGTGGATATATATGGGATTTCTGCACAAACGCCGTTTGGCAGACGACAGAGACCATTACAGCGTTACCAATCTGTTAAGCCGCATTGATATGTCGAGCATCCTGTTTTTCCTGGGCATCCTGATGGCGGTGAATGCGCTGAAAGATGGCGGACAATTGACCATGCTATCTGAATCTTTAGAGAAAATTCCACTGCCGGAACCGAACAAATACTATGTGATTACGATACTTATCGGGCTGTTTTCGTCCGTTATCGACAATGTGCCGTTAGTGGCTGCGGCTATCGGGATGTACGACTTCCCGATGGACCACTATTTCTGGGAATTTGTGTCCTACACGGCAGGCGTGGGAGGCAGCCTCCTGATTATCGGGTCGGCAGCCGGTGTAGCCGTGATGGGCATGGAAAAAATCGAATTTATCTGGTATCTCAAAAAAATCTCCTGGCTGGCTTTGCTGGGCTATGCATCCGGCTGCGTGGTGTACATTTTGGAACATTCGATATAGTCGGGCATTGCTAATTAAATATATATTTGTATCTTTGCAGCCAAAAAAGCTTATGAATTGTCCTTTCTGTTGCTCATGCATCATAGAAACGGAACGCTATCTATATTTAATTAGCAATGCCTAAAAAAAAACAACATGAATTGGAGTTTATTCAAAATTTATGTTTACCTTTGCACCGTTTTTTTTATACAATTAACAAATGTTGTTACATGAGAATACATAAAGAGGGTTATAAGATAATTTTTGCTGCTTTTGTGTTGCTGATTGGAGTGAATTTTGCACTGCATTATGTCGACAAAAACACGCTGTTTTATCTCAGCTTGTTTGTTTCTATCGCCGGTTTTTTGGCGGTGGTCAATTTTTTTCGCAACCCGCGACCTTTTTTTGAGGAGAACACCGACGACATCGTGATTGCGCCGGCTGATGGTCGCGTAGTGGTGATTGAAGAGGTGTTTGAAGCCGAGTATTTAAAAAGGAGTTGCCTGCAAATCTCCATTTTTATGGGACTTACCAATGTGCATATCAATTGGATGCCTGTAAACGGCAAGATTGTGCATTACGGGCATCAAGACGGGCGATTTAAGGCTGCGTATTTGCCCAAATCCAGTTTGGAAAACGAGCGTTCATCGGTAGTGATTGAGCGAAAAAACGGCACACAAATACTTGTGAGGCAAATTGCCGGTGCCATGGCGCGCCGCATCGTCACCTATGCCGAAATCGGACACGAAACGCATATCAACGAGCAGTTGGGATTTATCAAATTTGGCTCGCGGGTGGATTTGTTCTTGCCGTTAGACGTAGATATTCAGGTCGAACTTGACCAGAAAGTCTATGGCAATCAAACAGTTGTAGCAAAATTTAACACCTCGGCATGATGAAAATAATGAAACACGTACCCAATTTTATCACCTGCCTGAACCTGTTTTCAGGCTGTTTGGCGTGTGTTGCGGTGCTACATTTCAGCGGCGATGCCAAATTTTTAGCGGCATTTTGCTTCATAGCGTTGGCGGCGGTGTTCGATTTTTTGGACGGATTTGCCGCAAGATTGCTGCACGCACCCTCCAAAATCGGCACGGAATTGGATTCGCTGGCAGACGTAGTCAGCTTTGGAGTGGCTCCGGGCTGCATCGTCTATGTCTATTTGGAAGGTATCACTGATGTTATTGCGGGCTTGACCTGCAATCCCCTGCCGGGCATCGAATTTTTAGGATTTTTGCTACCCATATTTGCAGCCTTGCGATTGGCGAAATTCAATCTTGATACGCGGCAGACAACCTCTTTTTTAGGACTTCCCGTACCGTCGTGTGCGTTGTTTTTTGCCTCATTCATCCCATCTATAAATGCCGTTTCTGTGCCCTGTAAGGTGTTTATTGTGTTGGCTCTCGTGCTTGTTTTTTGCGCTCTGATGGTGTCCGAAGTCCCCATGTTGGCGTTGAAATTCAAAAATGCGAGTTGGAGAAACAACAAGTGGTCATTTTCGGTGGTGATTGTTGCAATTATTCTCATCGGTGTTTGTGCGCAAAGCGGAAATCCGCTGTTGGGCGTGTGCCTCGCGATTGTTGCCTATGTCCTGCTGTCGCTGCTCCACAACATCGTTTCTTCACATACGCAACCGCATTCCGGCAAAAATGGTGTCGGGCTTTAAGTTAAAAACGGCATTCATTTCGCCCGCCATAGACAAGCCGCAGCGGTCGCAAACACCGGCATTTTTCCCCGCACAAGTTTCCAAGCGAGTCCCGTCGGACTGAATGAAATTGGACACCCAGCATTGCTTCTTGAAGTTGTTGTGCTTCATCAGTTTAAGTCCCGAAACCGAGTTCATAATCGGGTAGCCCGCCCGTTTCTTGGCAATAATCAAATCAATGACTTCAGCACGCTTGTCCCAATCCAAAAACAGCTCTTCCGTACCCGCGTAGGGCGTATGAAAATTCAGCGAGATGGATTGAATGGCAGGGTTATTTTTGGCAAATTCGATGGTTTCCTCCACCGAAGTGTAATTTTTGGCGTTGATGACCATATTGACACTCAACTTCGGATGATTGGCTGTGGCGATGTTTTGCACCAGGCGGTCAAACGTTCCTTTGCCACGAATTTCATCGTGAAACGCGCCCAAACCGTCGAGGCTCACCCAAATAGAATCGGCGTGGGAACCTGCGAAGGGCATCTGCGCGTTGGTAGTCATCGTGGCAGAATAGAAGCCAATTTCTTTGGAGAGGTCGATGAGGCTGTTCAAATCAAGCATTGGGGCTTCGCGCCACAAAGTAGGCTCGCCACCCTCAAAATCAACGAATCGCGACCCCAGCCGATAGGAGTATTCCAATTCCTCCCGAATTTGCGCATACGTTTTGATGTGCGGATTGTGCGATTGATACACCGTGCAGTGCTTGCAAGCCAAATTGCACTTGTCCGAAATGAACAGCACCGTTTGCAGCGGTTTTTTGCTGCCAAAAAACTTTGCTTTGAGAAACCAGTAGGGGAGGTAGAATAGGGATTTCATTTGAGTTATGAGTTATGAGTTATGAGTTATGAGTTTTTAATTCTTATTAATTCTATCAACAACCCGCTGTATCTCCGCCATCACATCTGCAAACGCAACGCTCTCTCCTGCAATCATTTGCCCCTGTATATCCGCATAATCCCGCTCCCATTCCGACATCAATTCTGCCGGCGGCATTGGATTCAGATTGGGCGGATAGTGGGACGTGTAATCCACGCCGCCAATTTTTGTGAAACGTTCCCGATGTGCGACAATGGAATTGTACAACTCCTTGTCTGTTATGGCTTTGTCTGCAAAATCTGTTTGGGCGATGCGGTAAAGGTCGTAAAAATGACGACTTTTGCCCTTGATTTTCATTTTTCCCTTTGGGCGTTGGTGCTCTTCGTGCAGCAAAAACAATTTTTCGAGGAAAGTTCGTTCGGGATTGACACACCGAAAACGAATATCTTCGTCGGCAAAGGGCAAATCAGGGAACGCCTGCCCAATCATCGAACGGAACGGACGAATGGTTGACGGTTCCATGAGCGAACGACTGCCAATTTCCAGCAACACACGCGGCAATACATATTCAGAGTATTCAGTTACAACAGGATAGCGCACCTCAATTTTCACAGGGTCATCGTCCGCATCTTTTTTGTCCACTACGGCAAGTTCAACATTTGCAATTCCCGCATCCACAAATGCGGTTGATAGGGCATATAGAAAATCATTTTCAATATAGGCGTTGGAGGCATCCTTTAATTTCCCGACTTGCGTTCGACTTATGTCGCCCGAAAAGCCAAAAAACTCCCTGTTGATTGCCAAATCTATATCCTCGCTAAATCGGTCAATCAGCCCCCATGCTTTGCTTAATGAGGTGCCACCCTTGAATACAAGGTGTTCAACTACATCCATTTGCGTAATCAGTCGCAACGTTTGCACCACCCACCAATCTTTTTCGATGATGAAAGGTTGCAACTTGATTTTCTTCGACACTTCCAATAAAATGTCTTGGCGTTCTTTTTTGTTTAATTCTATCCAATTCATATAATTTTGTTTTATAATGCTTTACGCATAATTATTTTTATCCATTCCGGAGCCAACGTTATATCATGGGCTAAATGCTGCGGCTTTTCCTTTTTGAGAACGGCAACAATTTTCTCTATATCGGCATCGGTAATCCTTTCTTTCCGAATAGATTTTAATGCCTGTATTGCCAGCCCGCTTATTTTGCCTTTTGCCGCGAGGTTTTTGGGTGCTGTCTTTTTGAATTTCAATGTTAAATCGCCCACTCTTACCGTTCTCGGCATCCCATCGGTTAAATACACTGCTTTCATCGGAACTTGAGTGGACAACCCCAAAAGATTTTCGGCAGACAATCCTGTTGGGATTATTTTTGCTTTATCTCGCTTAGCGATGGCAGCAACAATACTGTCAAAAGACGGATTTATTTTGCCAAACCATTTGCTTTTTTGTGGAATGGCATAAATTCCCCGACTCACGCGAACTATTTTTTCTTGTTTTGTCAAGCGTTCCAAAGCCTTATTACAAGCTTTAATGTTCCCACAAGCAGCAAAATCATTTGCGAAAAATATTTTTCCACGTCGATTTTGCCTCATCTTCTTAAGTATCTTATTTTCAACAGTATAATCCATATATTTTATCATTTCTTGTCGCAAAAGTAGTCGATTTTTGCGACAAAAACAAGCTTTTTTTAATCAATAAATCCGGCAATAATGAGAATCATGCAAAACGCCGTCAGCAAATTGCGCGCCAATAGCCATCGAATCATAAACCAGTCTATTTCGGCGGCTTGCAGGCGTTGCCAATCGCCCATCGGACCCATCCACCATTGCGGAGCGAACTTTTTTTCGGGGTGCCTTACAAATTGGAACATCAGCAAAAACAGTCCCAACGCCATCGGCAGGGTTAGCAGCGTAAACAGATAATAACCGGAGAGATAGCCCATAATCACACCGACTATGATGCATATATATGCTGCCACCAGCAACAGCAACAGTGCGAGCAACATGCGGGCTTTGCTGTGTAGCAAAACGGCGAATGTCATCTTACCGACCTCTTTGTCAGGCTCGTAATCCATGATGGAGTGCGTGTACACGATGTTGGCGACCAACAACCCCACCGGAATGGAGATGAACAGCAACTGCCCGTCCAACTGCCCGCACGCAGAATAATAGACCCCCGCCATTGCCAGCGGACCAAACATAATGCCAATAACCACCTCACCCAGACCGTGATACGACAAGCGAAGCGGCGCGCCCGAATAGGAAATCCCCAGCACGGCGGCTATGGCGGCAATCCAAAAAACGGTGTTGCCCCGATAGAGAAAAATCACCAGCCCAAGGCACAGCGCGATACATCCAAACGTGAGGCAGGCTGCCAAAAGTTGCCTCAAAGAGGCTTCTCCGGAGGTGATGTAGGCGCATTTGGAAATTCGCGCCCGCATCCCTTTTCGCGCCAAATTGTCGCGAAACTCTGCCCCCTTCACTTTATAGTCGAAATAATCGTCAAACAAATTCATACTCAAATGCGCCAACACCACGCCCAACAGGGCACACAGCCCCAGCCAAAGCGAAAAACCGGCAGTCTGCGAAGCCATACACACAGCCAGCACCGCCGGCAACAGGCTCTGCGGCAGCGATGTAGAACGCGCATTTTTCAACCAAAAACGGATTATATTCATCTGTAACTATTCTTGGGGTGCAAAGGTACAAATAATAAAAATACAAGTCATCATTATTTCCCCACGCAAAACTTGCGAAAGATATTCCCCAGCACTTCATCGGTGGAAATTTCGCCGGTGATTTCGCCCAGATAGTGCATACATTCGCGGATGTCTTGGGCTACGAAATCGCCGGAGAGGTTGGTTCGCAGCCCTTCTTCTGCGCGGCGGATGGCTTCGTGGGCTTTGCACAGGGCTTCGTGGTGGCGAACGTTGCTCACGATGACATCCTGCTCGTTGTAGCGGGTTAAATTGGCGGCTTGCAGGAGGGCGGCTTCCAATTTTTCTGTGTTTTGGTGGTATTTGGCGGACAAATAGATATGGTCTGCCTTTATTTGCGGCAGAAATTCTTTTTCCAAAATCAGTTGCTCCTCCATGTTCAGTTTGTCGATTTTGTTGATGACCAGCAGCAATTTTTTATGCACCGTTCGGGGCACAATTTTATCCGCCAATGTGTCGATTTCTTTGTTAAATTTGGTCGCGTCCACCAGCCAAATCACGATGGAGGCTTGGTCGATTTTCTGAAACGTGCGCTCCACGCCCAGCAATTCCACTTCGTCGGTGGTGTCGCGGATGCCTGCCGTGTCGATAAAGCGGAACGTGATGCCACTAACGTTCACCACATCCTCAATCACATCGCGCGTGGTGCCGTGAACGTCCGACACAATGGCTTTCTCCTCGTGCAGTAAGTGGTTGAGCAGCGTGGACTTACCCACATTCGTTTCGCCGACAATCACCACCGGAATCCCATTTTTCAGCACATTGCCCAAACTGAACGAATTGACCAGCTTAGTCAGCGAAACACCAATCGTATCCGCCAATTCCAGCAAGC
Source organism: Candidatus Symbiothrix dinenymphae (assembly GCA_001417715.1). Lineage (GTDB taxonomy): Bacteria > Bacteroidota > Bacteroidia > Bacteroidales > Azobacteroidaceae > Azobacteroides > Azobacteroides dinenymphae. The sequence continues at coordinate 55,402 of BBRT01000024.1, read as the reverse complement.
GCACCCGGTCGGCAAACTCCACATCCTCCTCATTAAAATCCAATTCCAGTTCGATAAGCGACACAAAATCAAGCAATTGCGCCCTCAACGCCCGCAACTCTTTGCTAAACCCGCCCCGCATCTGATTCATCGCCACCCGATGGGCAGCAGCCGAAGACGAGGCAATGACATCCGCCACAGCCTCCGCCTGCGACAAATCCATCTTGCCATTCAGGAACGCCCGCTGCGTAAATTCACCCGCGCGAGCCAGCGTACAGCCATTTGCCAACAACAATTTCAAAATTTCCTGCTGAATAAAAATTGAGCCGTGGCATGAGATTTCCACCGTGTCTTCGCCGGTGAAGGTGTGGGGGGCGTGGAAAACTGCGACGAGGACTTCATCAAGAGTAGCAACATTGCCAAAACAAACTGTATTCGCCTGCATTTCAGCCACTTTCTGCCCGTTCTTGGCAACAAAAATCTTATCCGCAATAGCAAACGCCTCACATCCCGAAATTCGGATGACGGCGATGCCCCCTGTTCCTTGGGGGGTTGAGATGGCACAAATTGTTGTATTACTCATGTTTTTTATTTTTATTGTACGATTGTTTTTATTTTTATTTGCAAATGTACGATTATTTTTTGTGATTATCCGCAAATGTGCCGCTAAATTTTGCTAACCGCCTGAGCAAACAAAAAAGCAGAAACCCCTCACCGCCATTGATTGGGAAGTCAGGGGTCTCCTGTCAAATAAAAAAATTAAATGCTTAAAATGTGGATAGCAATTATTTGATTAAGATCTGTTTACGAGGATAGCTATACTGACCATTAGCCGAAACAACAAATCCGTCCACATACTCAAGACTTCCTATCCATCCACCTACCGGAGGTGCAATCGTCACTGTATTGCCGGTATAAGTTACAGTACCACCAGAAGGCGACGTATACAATGATTCCGATGCGACAGCCTGATTAAACTTAATAACTATGCTCGCGTTTAAGCCTACCGTAGCGAGATAACTAATTATTTCAAAAGGCTCTACTGCTGGAATAACCTGGTTATACTGCACACTTACTGGCGACGGCGCGTTTACCGTTCCTGTTGGATGGGTGTATCCTCCGGTGCTATACTTTTTCCCATTTACCGTTATTTCAGAGGCAAAGGTGAAGGAGGCATTTTCAGGAAGACCGGTTATTTCATACTTACCATTTACATCAGTAGTTGCTGAAAACTTTCTAGTAAGATATGAACCTTGAAGAGTGATTTCAAAAGAAACACTTGCAGCAGGGCTTACATTTTCGCGGGAGATGCTGCCTGTTCCGATTGTATCGGAAAGAGTTACATACCCTGATACTTTCGCTCCACTTTTTGTCAAAGTTACATTACTACTGGATGGTAGGGAGGCGAGCGCAGTAGCATAGCCTTCTTTTCCAACCGATACAAGAGTATTGCCGGCCGGTACTTCCAAGGCTGCAATTCCACCTTCATCGGTGGTCGCTTCTGTGCCATCGCTCAGTGATTTTACGGTAGCACCTGCAAGCGGTCCGTTATTGTCAGCTACATAGATAGAAAAACGATCCCGTTGATTTACATTCAGCGGATCGTCCGAATCACACCCTACAAAAACACTCGCACACGCAGCCGTAGCTGCTACAAAAAATACATTTCTTAAATTTTTCATTATTCTAAATTTTTACGTCCGTTCCTTAAACAGACCATTATTTTTATTTTTCCTACTCTAAACGGCTTCGTAGGTGTCTTGCCCCCTTTTAAGCAGTTGTTGGGCAACTGTGTCCTTCCTCACTATACGCAGCATAAAAAAAGCGCGGACAAAATTCTAATTCTTTCTCCGTGCTGTGAGGTTCTCGAATACCTGATGACCAAAATAAAACGATTTTTGCCCTTGCCGAAACGGCACGAGCGTATTTGCTTTACCTTCTTTGGTCATCACAGAAATTTTCGAGATTTCACAACACCAAAATATTAAGCTATAACGCTTTTTCCCAAATGTCTTAAAATGTGCGTATTACCGCTGTTATGTCTTCATAATCTCCTATTATTTAAAGGGTTTATCACTTGCCAAATTCGCCCATTCATTCGAGCCAATACTGGTTGACATTTGCTCAACCCGCAGGGAACAAATTCGGGCGCAAAGGTACAACAATTTTTTTTAAATACAATGCAAAAAAAAAAAATTTTTTGCGATTATTTTTTTTGAATCTGTTTAGGGAAACGCATTGTCAAAGTCAGGAATAGCGCTTTATCGCCCTTGCAATCGCCGTATGTGGCTAAGCGGTATTCGCCCCGATGCGGGTAGAGCTGAAGCAACCGCCGTTTTTTTTCTGCTCCATAGCAATTGGTGTCGGCAAAGCGACCGGTTAAGCAACTCTCTTGGTCGATTTCCAATTGGGTGCACAGGATGTTTGATATGCCCAGGTATTCGGCAAACGGGCGTACCCAATTTTCTATGCTTGCACTGATTATTAGGACAGAATCGCCCTTTTCGATATGTTTTTGAATGGAACTGATTGCCTGCCTGCGAATTAAGTGCATGGATTGTTGGCAAAACGTATCGCAAAGTTGATTGAAATCATGCAGTTTCATCCCCGTAAAGAAGAACGAAAACAAGCGCTGCTTTGCCTTCCAATTCGGATAGAGTCTAAGTTTGCAGGCTATCAATAGCGGTGAAAACAACAAAAATCCCCATAAAAAAACCAGCGGTCCTTTCGCAAAACTAATAAATTCCAATAGTGAGTCGCGGGTCGTAATTGTTCCGTCAAAATCGAATGCTGCAACTGTCTGTTTCACTTTCATTTACCGATAATAAATTAGGGGTTTATGCCAAAACCCTCAAACCCATCGGCAAACTAAAAGCGCGATACTGCTCGTTGTGTGCTCATTTCTACGTTCTGGCTCTGGCAAACCATTTCTTCCAAATAAGTCCGAAAACAGTTCACGCCCAATTAGACGTGAACCTTCGCAACTTATCCTCGGAAGAAATTTACCAGATTTCGAACGCAGGAGAATAAGAGCTAAAAGCCCTGTTATTATAATTTAATTTTTAACTTTTCATTTTTTTTGCTGTTTAACGGCGCAAAAGTACACATTATTTTTGACTTTCTGCATAAAAATCCAAAATTTTGGAGCGAAAGATGTATTCGTTTTTTGCCTGGATGCGGTCGATTTGCGTTTGTGTTTGTTTGGTTTTGGCTTCGTTGAAGTCGAATGTGGTGGCTTTGCCAAGCCCGCAGAGTTCGGAGGTGGCTTTGAAGGATTCGGTGGCGGCTGCTACTGCCTGTTCGGTTGCCTTCAATTTTTCGCCGGCTGCCAGTGCGTTTTGATAGGCGGTTTGAATTTCTTTGTAGAGTGTTTTTTTTGCGTTTTCTACTGCTAATTGTTGGTTTTCTACATTGATGCGGGCTTTTTTGACCTGATTTTGGGTGGCGAAGCGGTTGAAAATCGGGATTTGCAGGCTGATGCCGATGTATTCGCCCCGCTTGTTGTTGAGTTGTTCGCCCAAAGTTTCATTTTTGCCGCCATTATCGCCAAACAGATAATAATAGTTCGTGGAGATGCCCATATCCAAGCTCAGCGTGGGCAAATGACCCGCTTGGGCAATTTTTACATCCTTTGCCGCGCCCTCTGCTCGCAATTCCTGTTCTCTGACGATGGGTTTCACGTTCACCGCGTAGTCATAGAGCTGTACAGGCGATTGTAGCGGGGCAATGAGTTGATTTTCAATGTCCGGCGCGGTTACGTCAAAATCGGGGGTGAAATCGAGTTCCAAAAATTGCGACAAGTTCAATAATGCCAAATTCAAACTGTTCCGTGCTTCCACCACCGCCACATTGTCTTTGGCAACTTGCGCCTGAATATCAAGCAGTTGCGTGTGTGCCAACTTGCCCGACTCAACCAGAAAGCGCGTTTTGTCGGCTTGCTTTTGACTTAATTGGTGCTGCTCTTCTGTCACGTGCAGCGTTTCTTTGCAAAAAATGACCTGCAAAAACTGCCCAACCACATTGATAGACAGGTCTTCCTTCGCTTTTTTCAAATTTTCCGTTGCCGCCGCCACATCCAATTTGCCGCGCGCAATTTCGTTGGAGATGCGAAAACCCGTGAAAAGCGGCATCGAAGAGCGCAGAGCAAAATTCGTCTGCGATTGTTGAATGTCATCATAAGTGCCCAGAGCAGTTTGCGCACGCCCAAAACTCACCGTTTCATCCACGCCCCCAGCCAGGTTTGGCAACCGGCTATTTTTCGCCGTATTCAAATCTTCCTTAGCAGCCTGCACCTGCAAACTGCGCTGCTTAATATCAATATTATTCTTCTGAGCATATTCCACGCATTGCTCCAAAGTCCAAGCCCTTTGGGCAGTTACCAGTGACCAGTTACCGGTTACCACAATGCACAAAACAAACAGCCTTAGCGTCATTGCGGGCTTGACCCGCAATCCCCTGAAAAAGAGCCAAATGTAAAGTTTTTCACAACCCATCAATAGGGAAAGCAATATGCGGTAGGTTTCTTTCATCATTCTTAATTCTTAATTTTTAATTTTTTTGGGGTCAATTTCGTTACCTCGCAGCTTGTCGTTGAGGGTGATGCCGCTTTGTATTTCTACGTCTATGCCGTTGGACATTCCTATTTTTACTTGTCGGCGTTCGAAGTCATCTTGTTTGCCGGTTTGTGCCAAACTATCTGTGAGAACATAGACAAATGTGGAGTCGCCGCTAAATTCCAATGCGCTTTCGGGTACTTTCAAAACATCCTCCATACGTTGAAGTACTACTTGAGCGTTGGCACTGTAACCTGCACGTACAAAGGTAGTTGGAGGTATCTGAACCGCTGCCTTTATTTGAAACAATACCGCCCCATTGGTGGAGGTTCCTTTCGGCGCGATGTATTCCAATACCGCATCAAACTGTTGGTTATCAATCGCTCCAATCGTGATGCGGAGGGGCATTCCTTCTTTGATTTTGCCAACTTCCGTTTCGTCAATCGTGCCTACGAAAAGGAGGTCGTTCATGTCGGCTACGGAGGCGATTGTTGTGCCATCGTTGAACGTATTGGCTTGAATCACAGAGTTTCCGACCTTGACCGGCACGTCCAAAATCATCCCTGCAATGGTTGAGCGGATTTGCGTATTGCTCAGGTGGGCGTAGCGACCGGTTACCCCGTCGCGCACAATATCCAAGGCACTCACGGCATTGCTCGTTTCCTCTTTTGCCTTGTTGTAAGCCGCCTCCGATGCCTCAAACTCCTCTTTGGAAATCACCTCGTTGGCATATAAAGACGTTTGACGGGCAAATTCCTGCTCAATTTTTGTCTGCTCGATTTTCGCAATGCGCATCCGCGATTCGGCGGAGTTGAGCGAACCCATTTCGGGGATAACTTTCACACGGGCAAGCACTTCGCCCACCGTCACGCGCTGTCCTGCTATCTTTGTTACCTCCGTGATAATGCCCGAAATTTGCGGTTTAATCAAAATCTCATCCCTCGGCTCAATCGTGCCGGTAGCCACAGTCTGGTTTTCAATATTCCCCATTTCAGGCGTTACAATATCATACAACAGCACTTTCGGTCGCGACTTTGCCCACAAAAACCAAAAAGTAAACACCACAACCAAACCGATTGCAGTGAACAGCACAATTTTTCCAAAATTTCCTTTTTTCATATATACTTTGTTTATATGCGGGTACAAAGGTAGGATTTTTTTATGAGTTATGAGTTTTTTTTTGTAATTTTGCCCGCTTATTTCAATTATTCAGTGTTATGAAATTTACAAAAATGCACGGAGTCGGCAATGACTATGTGTATGTCAATGGCTTCACGGAAGATGTTGCACGCCCCGAAGAGTTTTCTATCTTCATTAGCGACCGCCACAAGGGCATCGGCTCGGATGGGTTGGTGCTGATTTTGCCCTCCGAAACGTGTGATTTTCGGATGCGGATGTTCAACGCCGACGGCTCGGAAGCCCAGATGTGCGGCAATGCCACCCGCTGCATCGCTAAGTATGTATATGACAGGGGTTTAACAACAAAAGAAACCATCTCGCTGGAAACCAATGGCGGCGTGAAAATCCTGAAATTATACCCCAAAAACGGCAAAGTGGATACGGTTACGGTCGATATGGGCGAACCAATCTTGGAGGCAGAAAAAGTGCCCGTCACATGGTCGGAGGCACAACTCATCAACCGGATAATTGATTTTCAGCCGGAAAAATTCTCCGTCACAGCCGTTTCTATGGGCAATCCTCACGCGGTGATTTTCACGAAAAGCAAATTCAGCACGTTGGACATTGAGCGAATCGGGCGCAAAATCGAAAATCACCCCATGTTTCCCGAAAAAACCAACACGGAATTTGTCGAAATCATCTCCCCTACCCTCGCAAAAATGCGCGTGTGGGAACGCGGTAGCGGCGAAACACAAGCCTGTGGCACCGGAGCCTGCGCCACATTGGTAGCCGCCGTGCTGACAGGTCGCTTAGAGCGCAAAGCCACCATCGCGCTGCTGGGGGGCGATTTGGAATTGGAATGGAACGCCGAAAACAATCACGTGTTTATGACAGGTCCCGCTGTGGAGGTCTTTTCCGGAGAAATTGAATGGTGAACGCACAAGATATTGATATTGAGGAATTTAACTATGATTTGCCTGATGAGCGGATTGCTAAATTTCCGCTGTCGCAGCGCGACCGGAGTAAGTTGCTCGTTTTTCAGTTACCGGTTAGCAGTTACCAGTTACCAGTTAGCAGTTACCAGTTAGCAGTTACCAATTACCGGTTGCCGGTTATTTCGGAGAGTACTTTTGCTTGTGTTGGGGATTTTTTGCCTGCGGGTGCGCTGTTGGTGTTCAATAATACTAAGGTGATTCAGGCTCGGATGGTGTTTCGGAAGGCTACCGGTGCGGCGATTGAGATTTTTTGCTTGGAGCCTGAGGAGCCTTCGGATTATGCACAGGCTTTTGTGCAAACGCGCTCGTGTACGTGGCTCTGCATGGTGGGAAATTCCAAACGCTGGAAAGATGAAAAATTGACACAACAAATTGATAATCTGACATTTACTGCCGAACGCATCGCCAACTATGGCGATACACACCTCGTCCGTTTTGAATGGTACTATTCCGATTGGAACACCCCTGCCGCCCGTTCCGATTGGAGTTTTGCCGACATTCTGGAAAAATTTGGCGAACTGCCCATCCCACCCTACCTCAATCGCCCCACGGAGGAGCGCGACAAGGTGACATACCAAACAATTTATTCAAAAATAAAAGGCTCCGTAGCAGCCCCCACCGCCGGTTTGCATTTCACCGCCGCAGTGCTGGAATCACTAAAAAAGAAGCAAATCAACTTGGAAGAATTAACCTTGCACGTGGGCGCAGGCACATTCAAACCCGTCAAAACCAACCGTTTAGCCGACCACGAAATGCACGCCGAGTGCATCACAGTAAAAAAAACAACCATCGAAAAACTGCTGAAACACGCCGGACAAGTCATAGCCGTAGGCACCACCTCCGTCCGCACCCTCGAAAGCCTCTATTACATAGGTGCCACCCTCGAAAAAAATCCAAACGCCACACCCAACGAATTGGCTGTCACGCAGTGGACTCCCTACGCCAAATCCCCTGACCACCGTCATTGCGGGCTTGACCCGCAATCCCCTGCCCGCAATCGTCATTGCGGGCTTGACCCGCAATCCCCTGACCAATTGCCCACTTGCAAGGCATTACAAAATGTGCTGGATTATATGACCCTGCAAAAAATCAACATCCTCACCACCCACACCCGCATCCTAATTGCACCCGGCTACAAATTTAAAATCGTCAACGGCATCATCACCAATTTTCACCAGCCAAAAAGCACGCTACTGCTGCTGATTGCAGCATTCACGGGCGGCAACCATTGGCGCGAGATTTATGACTATGCGCTCGCCAATGATTTTCGATTTCTCAGTTATGGGGATAGCTCGCTGCTGTTGAGATGCTAATTTATTGCCTTTTTGCTGCTACTCAGCCACCTTCCACTCCTTGACATTACGAGCCGCAGTGTCAAACACCACCCCCACCTTCACAATCTCGCGTTTTTCATCGGGATTAGTTTCAAAGGGCTTTGCATAGCCCTTTTCTTCGATTTGGGCGAGAGCCTCATCAACAGTGCCCCCTGAGGTGACTTTAAATTCAAAGATGTAGATTTATTGGTAATTTCAAAAATTCACGGCGAGCCTCACCATTTGGAAAACCCAATATATAAAAATGAGCACTTTCGCTATAACTCTTAATCGTAAGATAGCCTGTTTGAAAGAGCATCGGCGTTAGATTTCCACTTTCTCGTCGATAATCATTGATGGCGGCGGCTGAAATTGCAATCCCTTTTTCAAAGTCCAAAATGTCGAACTTGTTTTGCACCAATTCGTTGACAAGAAATGTGGGCGTGCCGGTTTCGTACCAATAACCGCCAAATTCTCCTTTTGCTAAAACATTTACAGTACTGAATGGATTATATACACTTGTTCCACTTCGATGAAAGTGGTAGCCATTATATTCATCCTTCATCTTTTCGAGCGTTTTCTCGTATGAAAGTCCCGTTGCCCGTGCTAAGTTTTGAATTTCCGGCTCAAAATTAGTTTCCAATTCTTCTTGAGTAATGCCGCAAATGGCATCATATTTTTCCTGCAACGAGATGTCACTCAGCTGATTAAGGTCTGAACCTTGGAAAATTTGGTTACACCCGTTAACAGAGCGAAGCGGATATATTGGTCGGCACCTTTCAACACAGAGAAAAAACCTTTGAGAACATCTCTTACTTGCTGATTTAGTTCGGGTTTGTCCATCGTTTGTGTCAACGCTCGGTCATATTCATCAATCAGAATAACAACATTTTTGCCGTTTTGCTTGGACGCTCGTTTTATTAGTCCTTCAAATCGTTGTCCAAACGATTCTTCATTTTCTCCTTTGCCCCATATTGCCTCTAAATTAGAGAGTTTGCTATTCAGAAAAGACTCCACCTGCGCCACATTATCGCTGTAAGTATCAATCACAAAATCAAAAATAAACACCGGATATTTCACCCATTCCGACTCCAATTTTTCCATCGCCAACCCTTTGAACAGCTTTTTATCTCCGCGAAAATAGGCAGCAAGCGTGGAAACGAGCAAACTCTTCCCAAACCGGCGCGGGCGGGAGAGAAAATTGTGGGTAGCATCATGTGCCAATTCATAAACCAGTGCCGTTTTATCAACATAGACCCAATCCTCCAGCACCATCTTATCAAAAGCCTGGATGCCAATCGGCATCTTACGGCGGCGAATATTCGTGTTATTGTTCATTTTTTTTTGATGTTGTATGCCGACAAAGGTACAAAAATTATTTCATTTTGTCCCTACCGGACAGCAATAGGCAATATCGGTTCGCTATTTCATAAAATACGTCATTTTCACTCCAATCACCTGATTGCCTGAACTTTCAAAGTAGTCGCCTTCCGTCCGTACGTTGCCAAATGTGTCGGACAAGCCGAAATAATAGCGACCTTCGAGCACAAATTTGCCTATACCTGTGCGCAGTTCAAACCCCGCGCCGCCTGCTATGCCGTAGTCCCACTTGTTTTCCACTTTCAGGTCGTAATATTCATAATCGCCGCGCGAATTGGGGTCTGGGATGTTTTCCAAGACTTTTTCTGACAAAAAATAGCTCAACTGCGGACCGATGTGGATGATAATTCGCGTGTTTTTGCTCGTTTTAAAATAGATATGTGTCAGCAGCGGAAATTCGAGATACGCTAACGAGCGGGAATAGTTATTGAAAAAATAGGCTGCCGTGTCCACTTTTTCTTTCCAGCCGCGCATGGAATAGTTGAGCTCGGCTTGAAGGCCAAACCTTGGCTCTGAAATGTAGCGAAACGTGACTCCGCCCTCGTATTGTTGCAAATAAGTTTGCGGCACGGTGGGGTGGAAGCGCATCTCGGTGAACGTCACGCCGCCGTTCACGCCAAAGTTCCACTCCGGTTGAAAGTCCTGGGCAGTTACCGGTGACCAGTTACCGGTTACCAGTAAGATGAGGATTGTGAGGATTGTTGTGATTTTGCTTTTCTTCATTGGGACATTACCTTGAAAAATTAACGCTCAGGGTATAGTGCTTCCCACCATTGGGGCTGGGCTTTTAGCCGGCGGGCGTAGCACTGCAACGGATAGGATGATTCAAAGTTGCGGGACGTGGGCGATGTGCCACCATAATAATTGACAATCAGCGGGTATTTTTGGGCGGGGTCGAAATTGGGCGGCAATAGGTAGCGTCCCTCAATCGTGGTGCCGTCCTGCGCGGTGAAATTCCAAGCGGTGACGGGCGACAATGTTAATTCGTTCAATTGTTCAGCAAATGGGTCTTCCAGCAAGGAGGATTTTTTGCTTTTCAAATCGTAGCTGTAAAGGCGATAGGCATTGGTGGCTTTTTCGCCTCTGAACAATGCAATCGGCTGTGTTTCAGATACTTGGAACGATAAAATCACATCTTCCGGCAAGTCCGGCTGCGTGTAAATCTTCGTTTTCTGTTTGGTTTGCAAGTTGTATATATACGCCTGCGTGTCGTAATCGTTGGAAATTGGCTCTGTTTGCAGGTTTTCGCCAAGTTTATTAAATGCCGCTGCCGCACCCGTGAGCAAAATTTCTTTCCGGTCGGGCGAATAATCGGCACCACTCATAAAAGCATCACGCAAGAGGGTGTCGAGTTGCAATGTCTTCAAATCCAGTTCGTAAAGCGTGTTCACGGAAAAGGGACGTTTGGTATAATCCTCCTCATACTGCATCAGCAACGCTTTTTCATGAGTGCCATTGACATACACCTCCAGCATATCTGTCGCCGTAACAGTGAGTTCCGCCTTGCAATAGCGGTCGGCATCCACATTAAACGCCAGCAACTGCGCAGTGTAGTGTGCAACAGTCGGCAATGTCAAAACGCTATCCGCCGCCGCAGTCAAAATGCTTTGACTTTTGCGCACCACATCGGCATCGACAGACGTCTGAAGCAGGTTTTTGTCCTCAAACGCCTTCCGATTCACATCCGTAGTGTCCAGCAAAACAGGCTTAAACACCGCAATAGCAGGCGAAGCCTTAAACTGCAACACAGGAACAGCCGTCTGAGCCGCCATATTAAGGCTGAAGCTCAACCCTACGCATACATACGCCAAGAAAAAAGATATTTGTTTCATCTTTTTGAGATTGCTTTGTGGGTGCAAAGGTACGAAAAAAAAGTTAGGAGTTAGGAGTTAGGAGTTAGGAGTTATTTTTATGATTTCTCTGCATATTCCGAACTTGTAATTGCCCAATTATTGCCCAATTTGCCCAATTATTGCCCAATTATTTCAAAATAACTGCCGGCACCATGTCCTATATTTCGTAAAATTTGGTGACTATCTGACAATTCTGTTAATTCATTTGTTGCAGTACGTTTTGAAACCTCATTTAACTCTTGATACTCGCTATTCGTTATTTTTCTTTTCTCTTTAACATATAAAACCGCTTTTATTTGCCTCTCATTCAAGCCCAATGTCTGCAATTCTTCTTCTGAAAAGCGGTCTTTGAAAAGTTTGACAATAAAACCACCACCGTCTTCCTGACTTTAACACTTGGGTGACGCAAGGCATTTTGAGCGTCTGAGAATCGCATAAATGCCCTAAAAATTATTTTTTGATTCAAATATGGGGTTCTCGTACGCTTAACTTCAATTTGGGTGACGCATTGTCAAAGTCAGGAGGGTGTCGAGTTGCAATGTCTTCAAATCCAGTTCGTAAAGCGTGTTCACGAAAAAGGGACGTTTGGTATAATCCGCCTCATACTGCATCAGCAACGCTTTTTCATGAGTGCCATTGACATACACCTCCAGCATATCTGTCGCCGTAACAATGAGTTCCGCCTTGCAATAGCGGTCGGCATCCACATTAAACGCCAGCAACTGCGCAGTGTAGTGTGCAACAGTCGGCAATGTCAAAACGCTATCCGCCGCCGCCGTCAAAATGCTTTGACTTTTACGCACCACATCGGCATCAACAGACGTCTGAAGCAGGTTTTTGTCCTCAAACGCCTTCCGATTCACATCCGTAGTGTCCAGCAAAACAGGCTTAAACACCGCAATAGCAGGCGAAGCCTTAAACTGCAACACAGGAACAGCCGTCTGAGCCGCCATATTAAGGCTGAAGCTCAACCCTACGCATACATACGCCAAGAAAAAAGATATTTGTTTCATCTTTTTGAGATTGCTTTGTGGGTGCAAAGGTACGAAAAAAAAGTTAGGAGTTAGGAGTTAGGAGTTAGGAGTTATTTTTATGATTTCTCTGCATATTCCGAACTTGTAATTGCCCAATTATTGCCCAATTATTTCAAAATAACTGCCGGCACCATGTCCTATATTTCGTAAAATTTGGTGACTATCTGACAATTCTGTTAATTCATTTGTTGCAGTACGTTTTGAAACCTCATTTAACTCTTGATACTCGCTATTCGTTATTTTTCTTTTCTCTTTAACATATAAAACCGCTTTTATTTGCCTCTCATTCAAGCCCAATGTCTGCAATTCTTCTTCTGAAAAGCGGTCTTTGAAAAGTTTGACAATAAAACCACCACCGTCTTCTTCCATTATCGGCGCAGGCAGTCCGACCGCTTTGCAGGAATTGACTATTTTCATTATGCCACTACCCCACGAATCAATGTAACCGCCAAGAAAACACGCTCCTGCAAGTATCGGGTTTCGGGGATAGGAAGAATGGGATTTTGTCAGTCTGTCAAGCGTTATGCCTTCGGGCAGCGTGCCGTGATTCCAAGCCGTAAGTTTCTTGTCATACACTCTGATTTGCGTAGGCGCACCCATATAATTACGGTGGATAAGAGCGTTTAACAGCATTTCACGAAGCGCAGGCACAGGATATTCAAGCGTTTCAATGCGATTCATTCCTTCAAACGAAATATTGCGTATCAAAAACTTGTAATCAAGTGTGCGTAACACTTTATCCAACACTTGAATGATATTGCCTTCTTCTGTTTCCTGAAACCGAATAGTAAAATCATCGTCTTCAAATTTGCCGATTTTCACAAAAGTGTTCGGGTAAAACCGTCCGGGGTCTTTGCCGAACAAAACGATTGCAGCACGTTTGAGTTGTCCGTTTTCCGCCAAACGAAGTTTTTCCAACAATTCGGGCGTAGAAAGTCCGTCAATATCAGGCAAACGACCTGCTTCTTCGGCTTTCCGCAAATACTTTCTTATTGTTGCTTCGTCAATATCAGCAAACGAGGCACGGGTTTCAATCACATCATCCCAAGTATAACCGGCGCGTTTGAGTAGAAACTCGTTCAGGGCTGCTCCTGTCAATTCCTGTTTCACGCTTCCGCTACGGTAGTAGTACCTGCCGCGCAAAGAAATCGGTACAGAATAGGGCTGTACGATAACTTCAATAAACTGCTTTTCATCTTCCTGCAAAAGATTGACTTCGGCGGTAATTCCCATCAGGTTTTTGATTTTGTTGGGAATGTCGTCCATCAAGCGTTTGGAATCTTCCACGCCAATGACATTCCCGTCATCATCCTTGCCGATATAAATCCGTCCACCTTGTGCATTGGCAAAGCCGCAGACCCATTTGAGGTAGTCGTCGTGCCATGAGGACTTATATTCTATGTTTTGTTGTTCGGGCATATAATTTTGTTTTTTATGTCGTGCAAATTTTTGGCAAAGGTACAACTTTTATCGGAATTAACAATCAACTATTTGTACCAACAATATGCCCCTGCAAATCTTACTTTCACAGTACCTTGTTTGCGCCCGCCACCTCCGTGCTTTTGAGCACGACGAATGCTTGCCCCTTGCTATGATTTTATTGCTATTCAGCTATTCAGCTATTCAGCCATTCACCCACGAAACCACATATTGTAAATCATTTTCAGAAATTTTTGATAAAAAATCTAATTTGCCGTTTATATTCAATTCTTTACACGTCTCTACAAAATGGCAGAGCGCAATGCCTGTGTCGATAGAGGCAGTTGGAGAAGGTGTTTTGTAGAAATGCAAAACGTCATTTTCTTTTACTACGCGCCACTCTTGACGATTGTGTCCCGAAGGTGCTAAACGCACCATTGCCAGCGGAACTGCATAAATGTCGGCTGTTGCTTCTGTTAATGGGGTGTCGAACGTTTGATTAAAAAACAATTCGCCGAATGGCTTTCGCGTGTCGTGAAATTTATCAACATTGACAAGCCGCTCCAAAAATCGCTGTTTTTCAGCCGCATAGCCCACAGGCGATACGCAAGAAAGTGTTTTGCACCCGCTATTTTCCCATAAGTGCCAAGTTTTACAGGGCTGTTGCTGTCTAAAACGCCCAACATTTCTATTCGCACCTTTGTATCATAAAGCGGTCGGAGTGCTGCAATAAAATGCTTAATTGCAGAGATATGCTCTGTTTTTAACGGTTCGCCCGTGTAAGTCCGCACAGAACGGCGGTGTTGAATGCTTGTTTGAATGTTCATGTTTTTTACTCTTTTTGCCCTTTCGGGCGGTTGATTTTTTGCTGCAAAAGTACAAAAAATCCCGCAATTAACGTTTTTGGCAAAAGCCGAAAAAATAAAATTGCAAAAAAATCCGTACCTTTGCACGATGAAAAAAATTGAAAGTGCCCCCATCTCTTTGGGGACGGAAAGTATCGGGAAACTCTTGAAGCAGTATGCCATACCGGCGATTATTGCGATGACTGCTTCTTCGCTTTACAATATCACCGACAGTATTTTTATCGGTCACGGCGTTGGTCCGCTTGCACTGTCGGGCTTGGCGATTACCTTTCCGCTGATGAATCTGGCTGCCGCTTTTGGCTCTCTGGTGGGCGTGGGTGCCTCCACGTTGCTCTCTATTCGGATGGGGCAGAAGGACTATGAGACTGCCAACCACATTTTGGGCAATGTCTTCTCGCTCAATCTCATTATGGGGGTGCTCATTTCGCTTACCACCATCCCTTTTCTTGAGCCGATTTTGCTCTTTTTCGGTGCCAGCCACGAAACGCTGCATTATTCCTACGACTTTATGCTCGTCATCTTGCTTGGGAATGTATTTACACACATGTACTTCGGACTCAACTCTTTACTGCGTTCGGCGGGCAATCCGCAACGGGCGATGATGGCGACAATTTATACCGTGCTCATCAATATTGTGCTCAATCCGCTGTTCATTTTCGGCTTCGGGTGGGGCATTCGGGGGGCTGCCATTGCTACTATCATTTCGCAGGTGATTGTGCTCGGATGGTTGGTTCATACGTTCAATGATAAAAACTACTTTATCCATTGGAAACGAGGTATTTACAAACTGAAACGGCAGATTGTTTCCGACTCGTTTTCTATCGGGATGGCTCCTTTTTTGATGAATGCCGCGAGTTGCCTGATTATCATTATCATCAATCAGCAGTTGCTCAGGCACGGTGGCGACTTGGCGGTGGGTGCATACGGCATCGTCAATCGGGTGGCGTTTCTGTTCATTATGATTGTGATGGGGCTGAATCAGGGGATGCAACCCATCGCGGGCTACAACTATGGTGCCAAGCTCTACGACCGCGTGACGGAGGTGTTGAAAAAGTCTATTTTCTACGCCACGCTGATTATGACCGCCGGCACAGTCCTTGTAGAACTCTTTCCGCACGCCGTCGCCTCCATTTTCACGACCGAAGAAAACCTTGTGAACATCGCCGTGACAGGTTTGCGCTGGGTGTTCGCGATTTACCCGCTTATCGGCTTTCAGATGGTCTGCTCGGCATTTTTCCAGAGCATTGGCAAGCCGAAAAAGTCAATCATCCTGGCAATGTCGCGCCAAGTGCTCATCCTCATACCAATACTTTTGATACTGCCTAACTATCTGGGAGTAACGGGAGTATGGGAAAGTATGTTCATCTCCGATGCCTTCTCGGTGGTGCTGGCAGGCGTGTTGCTTTGGACGGAATTTAGAAGTCATACGAATTAAAAATTAAAAATATCTATTATGAGCTATATAATTACTATCGGGCGACAGTTGGGGAGTGGCGGCAAAATGATTGGCGGACTGCTCTCGGAACGCTTGGGCATCCCCTGCTACGAGAAGGAGTTAATCGAACTCGCGGCTGCGGAGAGCGGCTTGGGCAAGGAATTTTTCGAGAAAATCGACGAAAAGGGCAGCCACAGTTTTCTGGGCAACCTCTTTGGCTTCCGTTCCGGCTTTATGGGTGACAATTCGGGCAATTACCTGTCCAACGAAATGCTGTTTAAGATACAAAGCGATGTCATCCGCAAATTAGCCGAAAAATCAGGCATCTTCGTCGGTCGCTGTGCCGACTATATCCTGCGAGACCACCCGCAGTGCCTCAAAATTTTCATCACCGCCAACACCGAAGACCGCATCAACCGCATCAGCCACGACCAAGGCATATCCAAAGAAAAAGCGGAGGCTCTCATCGAAGAAATCGACCGGAAACGCGCCGCCTACTACAACTATTTCAGCAACAAAACATGGGGGATGGCAGCCTCCTACGACCTCTGCATCAACTCCTCCGTGTTCAGCGAAGAGGATGTTATTGGCATCATTATCAAGCAGGTAGAGGTCAGGGCAACCGCATCAAAATTATGATAACAAGGCAACATGCCTCCACAAATTTTTCAAAGATACTTCGCCAGCAACCCTGCCAGCTGTTGCACATCATCAATGCGCTCTGCTATTTCGCCTTGCCTGTTGATTAGGAACATGGTTGGGATTTGCGTTACATTGTATTTTTTGGCGGTGGGCGAATAGATGGATTGCTCGTCGTGTACACAAATCCAGGGCAGGTTGGCGGCTGCATTGTGCCAGAAGTGGGTGTCGGAATCGAGCGAAATTTGATAAATTTCCAATCCTTTGGTGCGATGTTTGCTGTACAAATCGGCTAATTGGCGGTTGTGCGCGGGGGAGCCGTCCATTGAATAGGCTGTGAAGTCAATCAGTTTGACTTGCCCTTGCGCTGTTTGCGAGAGGGTGATTGCTTGTCCGGCTGTTCCGGGCAGCGTGATGTCGAAATAGGTTTTTGTGTCCGTTTCAGCTACCTCTACGGGCGTTTTGTTGGGTCGCAATGCAGCCCGCGATTGTGCATACCAGGTCTTCAATTGGGTGGTGCGCGGCGCATCGGGGCAGGTCGTGTTCCATGTATTGGCAACGGCACCAAACAGTTTGCTGTCGTGCGGGTTGTAAATATCAAAAATCATTTGTCCGTCAATTTGTTGAAACAGAGCAAAATAAGCCGCCGTTGAGCCGAAATTTGCCACTATATAGCCCTGCGCCCGCGTTTTGTAGTCCTTCGACAAAGCATTCACACCCGCATAATAATCGTCCAACGAAACGGCACCGCCATCGTATTGCTTCTGCAACGCGTGATAACGCTGCGCCGCTTCCAACTGCAAGAGCGTTAATTCCTTGATTTTCAAGTTCTCGGCGGCATCACCGGCGAGCGTGTAATCCCGCGCAAAACGGGCAGAATCAGCCGTCACAACGATAGTTTCCGTGCTGTCGATTGCCAAGTTAATCAGCTGTTTTCCAAACCGCAAGCGATAAAAATCCGGCGCATCGGGGCGATGATGCCTCAGCGAGAAAGTGCCTTTTTTCAACTGCGCCGAGTCCAAAAGCGTGACACGCGACACCCCCACATTCTCCAAATAGACCATCCCGCCACTCGTGCCGCCGATTGTGCCGCTAATCGTAAACTGCGGCTCTTCGCCACAAGAAAAAACACCCAAAGAAAGCGACACCCAAAGCAAACCTGAACCAAATTTTCGTACCATATTATATTGTGTTATTTTGTGTGCAAAGTTAGCAATATTTTCATTACACCGCCACCTCACCTTTAATATGCGGGTGCGGGTCGTAATTCAGCAATTCAAAGTCTTCAAATTGAAAATCAAAAATGCTTTTCACAGCGGGGTTGATACGCATCGTTGGCAAGGGGCGTGGCTCGCGGGAGAGTTGCAGATTGACTTGTTCGAGGTGGTTTTTGTAGATATGCGCATCGCCCAGCGTGTGAATGAAATCGCCCGCCTGCAATCCTGTAACCTGCGCCACCATCTGCAAAAGCAATGCGTAAGATGCTATATTAAATGGTACGCCGAGAAAAATATCGGCACTCCGCTGATAGAGTTGCAGCGAAAGCCTGCCTTCCGCCACATAAAATTGAAAAAAACAGTGGCAGGGCGGCAGTTTCATCTGTGGAATGGCACCCACATTCCACGCGCTGACAATCATGCGGCGCGAATCGGGATTGCTTTTGAGGGTGTCGATAATTTCAGAAATCTGGTCGATGTGTCCGCCCGCATAATCGGGCCACGACCGCCATTGATAGCCGTAGATGGGTCCCAAATCGCCGGTCGCATCCGCCCACTCGTTCCAAATCCGCACGCCATGGTCGTTCAGATATTGAATATTGGTGTCGCCCTTCAAAAACCACAGCAATTCGTAGATGATGGATTTCAGATGCAACTTTTTGGTAGTCATCAGCGGAAACCCGTCCGCCAGATTGAACCGCATCTGATGCCCAAACACGCTCAGCGTACCCGTCCCCGTGCGGTCGTCCTTAGAAACACCCTCATTGATAACCCGTTGCAATAAATCTAAATATGCTTTCATTGTTTTTTTAATTAGTCGTTTGTAATTGAGTTTCTATTTCTTTAATGCTGGGCAATGTCGATTTAAATTTTTCCGACAATAGTTTCGACAATTCGTATTCGGAAACGCCGATGGGCTGGCTGCTACCCTCCAACGCATATTGCGCCAAGACATCGTCCTTGTTTTTGCAAATCAACAATCCAATGGTGTCGTTATCAGCAGCATCGCGCATTTGATGATTGACCGCCGCCACATAGGTGCCCAATTGCCCAATAAACGCGGACTCAAATTCGCAGGCTTTCAATTCTACCACCACATAGCACCGCAATTTGAGATGATAAAACAGCATATCAATAAACAGGTCTTTCGTGCCCGCCTTGAGCAAAACTTGCCTGCCCACAAATGAAAATCCTTGCCCCAGTTCCAACAAAAATTTGATGATGTTGGCAGTCAAAGCATTCTCCAATTCCCGCTCTTTATAGCCTTCAGTCAGAGCCAAAAAATCAAGATTGTGTGGGTTTTTCAGAATTTCCGCAGCCAAATCGCTCTGTACCGCAGGCAAGCACCGCGAAAAATTATTAAGAGCCTTCCCCTGCGATTTATACAATCCGGTCTCCATAAAATTCATCAACATAGCACGGCTCCAACCGTTTTCCAAAGTTTTCCGCACATAAAAGAGGGCTTCTTTGACAGAATTGCATTTGGTGATAATTACCATGTGATGCCCCCATGGAATTTGGAAAATTGGGTGAGTTTCTAATTTCCCAGCAACTTGCTGGGAAATTATAATTTCTTGTTGTTCAGCACATTGCACACCAACTTGGGTCAATTTTGCATCATCTAATTTTTCCACAAGTTGTGGGAAAATTAGATTGTCCTGACTATAAAACAGATAAAACTTCTTGGCATACCCTAAATTCGTTTCCGAAAAGCCGTGCATATCCGGAAATTCTGACCGCAAATCAGCACTTAGTTGCTTGATAACTCCACTTCCCCACACCGCATCCAGTTGTCGCACAACTATATCGCATCCTAAATCCCAATAAAGTTGCAACAATTCGGTATTTACTCGAATGGCAGCCTTAATTTGGCTTTGGCGGATGCGCATTTTTAATTCGCCCAACCACTGCCTGTAATCACTGTTTTTGATTATCCCTTCCATATTATATATATCATTTTGTTATTTAATCCACCCGCAAAGGTAGTATTTAATTCATAACTCATAACTCATAATTCATAACTCATAACTCTTTTACGCTTTTTTAACATAGTAAAAACCAAAAAACTTTGGTAGTTTCAAAAGTTTTATTGTACCTTTGTCGCCGAAATGGAATTACGGTATAGAATTATTGATGAAGCGCGTCATTTGTTTTTGAGACACGGGATTAAGAGCATGACGATGGACGATATAGCCAATCACTTGGGCATATCGAAGCGGACGCTTTATGAACAATTCAAGAACAAGGAAGACCTTCTGGCGGCATGTATGGAGATGCACAGTATGCACGCCGAAGATGAATTACAGCGTATCATTAGTAGTTCGGAAAATATAATTACCATTATGATGAAGATGTACGCCAAACTTTTGAGCGACTCCAATCAGGTCTGTAAGGCATTTGTCTACGATTTGAAAAAGCATTACCACCATATTTATTTGGCGGCGGAGCAACAGCATTACAATCGCGTGGACATTTTCATCCCATTGGTTCAACGAGGCATTGATGAAGGGTTTATTCGCGACGACATCAATATGGAAGTGTGTTTGTGGCTTGTAAAATGTCAGTTTCGGAGTTTGATGATTGATGATTTTTTGCCAACCGACCGCTTTGCGCACAATGAATTTGCCCGTATGAGTATTCTCAATTTTCTGCGCGGCATGGCTACGCCGCAAGGCTATCAACTGATTGACGAAACAATGGAGCAATTGAAAGAAAAAGCAATGTAACAAGAAATACAAATAACAATAATTATAAAATAAAATGAAATTAGTTTTAGAAAAAAAGATGATTGTGATGGCGTTAGTAATGACGCTGGGGCTTCCTACGATGGAGGCACAAAATCAAAAGTTAGAGGTGAACTTAGACAAAGCCCTCGAAATTGCGCTCAGCGAAAGCCCTACGATTAAGATTGCCGACCATGAATTGGTGCGGGTGGATTATTCCAAAAAGGCGGCCTGGTATGGATTGTTGCCTACGGTGGACGGTACGGCGCAATATGGTAAATATTTATCGCCGGCAACGATGGCTTTAGCCGGAATGGTAATCGACTTGCCAACCGACTGGACTGCTTCGGTTGGATTGCAGTTGTCATTGCCTCTTGTGGTGCCGGCGTTGTGGAAATCAATTCAGATGAGCAATTTGGACATGCAATTAGCCGTAGAAAAGGCGCGTGCCTCGAAAATCACGTTGCGCAACGATGTAACGAAGGCTTATTACGGCATTCTGCTGGCGCAAGATTCCTACAAAGTGCTGCAAGACGGCTATGCGCTTGCCGAGGAAAATTACAAGCAAGCCAAAAAACGCTTTGAGGCAGGAGTAGTCGCCGAGTATGATTGCGTTTCGGCAGAGGTGCAGATGACCAATTTGCAGCCTAATTTGTTGCAGGTTGAAAATGGCATTGAACAGGCAAAGTTATATTTAAAAGTGTTGATGGGCGTGGAAATGTCAGTAGAATTGCTCGTACAAGGCAGTCTTGCCGATTTTGAAAACGATGTTTTCGGACTGAACGCCAACCGCGACATTGAATTGAGCAACAACACCGATTTGAAACAGTTGGATATTCAATATCTGCAAACGAAAAAGGCATTGGGAATACAGCAAACACAATGGATGCCCACATTGGCGGCTTTTGGTCAATACACTTATGCCGGTCAATCGGATAAAGCAGCAGCCAGCTTGTTCAATCCTCAGGCGGGAGTTCAGCCGGCACACACAGAATGGTTCGGACAGGGCTTTATAGTTGGATTGCAATTGAGCGTACCCATTTTGCACGTTACCAATTATCACAAAGACAGACAACTAAAAATACAGGCTCAGGAGTTGCAAATACAGCGCGATTATGCTGAAAATCAACTAACTGTGGCGGCTCTCACTTCGCGCGACAACATGAACAAAGCAACAAAGCAAATGGACGCAGCAAAAAAAGCCGTTACGCTCTCGCAAAAGGCGTATGAAATTTCTGCAAAACGCTACGAAACAGGTATGGGTACTATGCTCGAATTGCAAAATGCCGCGGTGGCAATGACACAATCAAACCTGTCATATCAGCAAGCCATATCCGACTATTTGACGGCGAAGGCTGATTTGGATAAGACTTTGGGATTGTAGCAGAGGCAACACACAGCGTGCGTGCTCGGTACCATAGCGACTGCGAGGTTGCGCAACATTAGGTTCCTTCTCAGGGGATGGCGGGTCAAGCCCACCATGACAAAGTACTCCCGCCATGACAAAGTACTCTTGAGCCGGTTCCTTTCAAATTTAACCCCGTTTGGAGTAGTTGTAGCGCGACTTCTGTTTTATTTAACATAAATTAAGATGCGTTTGCCCTGAAATAGCTGATAAATGATAATTGATATTTCATAATTATTTCATATCTTTGCAGCCGAAATTTACTATAAAATATTTTGTTATAAAAAAAAAGTACAGGTATGAAAACAAAAAAGATTTATTTGTCGGCAATTGCGCTGTTCGCTTTCAGCACAGCGTTTGCAGAGACGTGGAACGTTGGCAGCGAAACGCCAGCCGATGTTACCGCAAAACTGAGTGGCGGCACCCTCACTATTAGTGGGTCTGCGGCAATGGACGATTATGTGGGCGACAAAACCCCACCATGGTCTGCTTCGAGTGCTGCTATTAAGAAGGTGGTCGTCAAGGAGGGTGTTATCAGCATCGGGTGGGGTGCTTTTAACGATTTCAGTGCGCTCACCTCCGTCACTATTCCCGGTAGTGTTACCAACGTTGGGAGTTGGGCGTTTTCGGGATGTAATGCGCTGACTGCTATCAATGTAGCTGTTGCAAATCTGCAATATCGCTCGGTTGATGGGGTGCTTTACAACTACTTTCAGGATGCGTTGCTGCTCTATCCTGTGGGAAAACAAGACTCGCTGTTTTCCATTCCCGCCGGCGTTGTCCACATCGCGAATGATGCTTTTGTCGGCAGCAAATTGGTCTCTGTGACCATTCCTGACGGGGTTATTGGCATTGGGTCTGCCACTTTTTCCGATTGCAGCGGGCTTCGCTCTGTTACCATTCCCGGTAGTGTTACCGACATTGGCGAGCGGGCGTTTTTTATGTGCCGCGGGCTAACAAGCGTAGCCAACCGGAATCCTGTGCCGCAGACCATCGCAGGTAATGTATTCAGTGGGGTATCCATAGGCAAACTCACCCTCTATGTGCCTGCTGAAGCGGTAGAAGCTTACCGTGCTGCCGAAGTATGGAAAGATTTCGGAAACATTGTGGCTCGATGATGTGATGTATCAACCTCCAATTCTGCCTAACTCCGTAAAAAGCACAAATAGTATTTTTTGACTTTTTTGGAGAGCAGTTGGATGTTGAGCATATCGGAGGCTTCGGCAATGTTTTTGGTGGTGCCGTTTTTGTACAGAATGTCAATGCTGTCGTCTGCTTCGTTGTACATATTGGATGTGATTTCGTTGGAGGCTACCAAGTAATCGAGTTCTTCGGGCGACAGGTTATGTTTCTCTGCCAATTGTTGGCGTTTTTCGGCGATGTATTCGGGCGAAAATGGTTGCAACTCCACTTCAATCTTGAACAAGCGGCGGTTAAGCAGTCCTAAACTCAACAGCGACAGCACCTTATCCTCGTGTTGCGACCACACTTTCAGAGCCGACCAAATATCGTTGTCGTCCAAATTGGCAAAATGTTCCAATGCCTCAGGGTCGGTCAAAAAGGTGTGCTTGTCCACCTTATTGTGCAAAAAATATTGCAAGGCAGGGGATGCAAATAGGTTGTCAAGCCCGCAATGACATGTCAATTCTTGGGCGCGCTTCAGCACGTTTATCAACATTCGTTCTGCTGCGAGGGCAGTTTTGTGCAAATAGACCTGCCAATACATCAGGCGGCGTGCCATAAGGAAATTTTCGATGGAATAAATGCCCTTAACTTCCACCACGAGGCGGTCGTCGTGGATATTGAGCATCTTAATGATGCGTGCCGAGCCGATATTGCCTTCGGTAACGCCGGTGAAAAAACTGTCGCGGCGCAGATAATCGAGCCGGTCAACATCCAACTGCCCGCTAACCAACTGGTGCAAAAAGCGTTTGGGATATTCATTTTTGAAAATCGCGATGGCGGTGGAGAGTTGTCCGCCCAATGTGTCATTCATCTTTTCCATCAGCATCAGCGAAATTTCTTCGTGCGAAATCTCCGTCACCAAAGTGTCTTCCAGCACGTGAGAGAACGGTCCGTGCCCCAAATCGTGCATCAGGATACACGCCAACGCAGCATCTTCCTCTTCGGGCGTGATGACGTGGTCTTTGGAGCGCAGTTGCGAGATGGCTTCGCTCATCAGGTGCATCGCGCCAAGGGAATGCGACATGCGCGTGTGTTGCGCGCCCGGATAGACTAAGTGGATGACTCCCAACTGTTTAATGCGTGTCAGTCGCTGAAAATAGGGGTGCTGAATGATGCTGTAAACAAAGTCGTTAGGGATGTTGATAAACCCAAAAACGGGGTCGTTGATTATTTTACGCATGATTTTTGGGGAATTTACGTAAATAGACCTCCATTTCTTCCTGCAATTTTCGGGCTTCCTTGTAAGCAGTTTCGTCGAATTGGCGGGTATCGTCGGCGTAAATGATTTGTCGCGAGGAGTTTACGAGCAACCCGCATTGGCTGTTCATCCCGTATCGGGCAACTTCTTCGAGGCTTCCCCCTTGTGCGCCTATGCCGGGCACGAGCAGGAAGTGGTTGGGGACAATTCGCCGGATGTCTTCCAGCATTTTGCCCTGTGTGGCACCCACCACGTACATCATTTCTTCGTCCGTTCCCCATTCTTTGGACTTGCGGAGGACTTTTTCAAAGAGCCGTTCGCCGTTCGCGTCTGCGGTCATTTGAAAGTCGTTGGCACCTGCGTTGGAGGTCAAAGCCAACACAATCGCCCACTTTTTGGGACGATTCAAAAACGGCTTCACGCTGTCTTCACCCATGTAAGGAGATACTGTGACGGCATCGTAACACGAGACTTCAAAAAAAGCACGGGCATACATTTCGGATGTGTTGCCGATGTCGCCGCGCTTGGCATCGCCGATGAGAAACTGGTCGGGGTAGTTTTCCTTGATGTAACTCACCGTCCTATCCAGCGAGTCCTGCCCCTGCACACCGTGACTTTCATAAAAAGCCAAATTGGGCTTGTAAGCCACACAAAAGAGCGATGTGGCATCCACAATAGCCTTGTTGAAAGAAAAAATCGGGTCTTTCTCCCGCATCAAATGTCGCGGGATTTTCTGCAAATCCGCGTCCAAACCCACGCAAAGAAATGATTGTTTGCGTGTGATGTTTTCAAATAAATCTTGTTTTGTCATTTTGTATAATAATTTTGTGCAAAAGTACAAAAAATAACTCATAACTCATAACTATTTTGTATTTTTGCGGGCAAATTATGGAAACGAAAGAACTATTTCAGATAGACTTGCAGGCGATATTGCGGGCAAAAGCACCCCAATTGGCACGCAAAATTCCGCGCTTCGTGGTCGGTTGGTTGAGCCGGTTGCTGTGTCAGGAGCAGTTGAACGAGTGTCTGCGCAGAGGTCACGGGCTGACAGGCGTGCAATTTATGCAGCAAAAAGTGGCGGAGGATTTCAACCTGACCCTCGAATTGCGCGGCACCGAAAACCTCCCGGAAGCCACGCATCGCTGCATTTTCGCCTCCAATCACCCGTTGGGAGGCTTAGACGGCATCTGTCTGTCGGCTGTGCTGGGCGAACGCTACGATGAGAAAATTCGCTATTTGGTCAACGACATTCTCTATTTCTTAAAACCGCTGCAGGACATTTTTATCCCCATCAACAAGCATGGGGCGCAGGGTTTGGGTGCCGTCAGTCTGCTGAATGAGGCGTTTGCATCTGAAAATCAAATCATTACATTTCCGGCAGGATTGTGTTCGCGCAAAAACCACGGGCAAATTCACGATTTGGAGTGGAAAAAAATGTTCATCACAAAAGCGGTCGAATACCGGCGCGACATCATCCCCGTCTATTTCGACGCGCACAACTCAAACTTTTTTTACACCTTCGCACAACTTAGGCAAAAGTTGGGACTGAAGGTCAATTTAGAGATGCTACTCCTGCCCGGCGAAATGTTCAAATCACGAGGCTCAACATTCTCCATCCACTTCGGAAAAGCAATCCCCTGGCAAACATTCGATGCCTCAAAAACAGCCCAACAGTGGGCGAAAGAGGTGGAAAAACAAGTGTATTCGTCATTGCGGGCTTGACCGCAATCCCATGTTCTACATCGCCTTGTAGTTCAGCATTCGGCTCTTTTCCAGGGGATTGCGGGTCAAGCCCGCAATGACAGAACGGGCAGAAAGCCCGGCATATCCCAGCCTGACGAATATTTGAAATGTAGTTGCTAATTCATAAATTTTTCATATCTTTGTAGCGTCAATTAAAAAAAATGATTTTATGAAAAATTTGAAAGTAAACGAGATTATCAGTACTATGAAGAAGACTACCCTTCTGACCGCCTGCACCTGCGCGATGCTGACGGCTTGCAGCGAGAAACGCCCCGCTGTGGTTGAAAATCCTGTGTTTGACGTGTGGAATATGGGTACGCTCCAAGTCCGCAAAATTGAGATGAGCGATACGGCTACCGTGCTGCACATCGATGCTTATTTCACTCCCAAGCAGTGGATACGCATCGACAGCAAAACCTACATCCGCGAGAGCGGCAAAAGTGACGACAGCCAAAAACTCATCGTTACTCGCGCCGAGGGCATCGGGCTGGACGAGGAGTTTAATATGCCCGAGTCGGGCGAGCATTCATTTGCGCTCTATTTCCCGCCATTGCCGCCCAATGTTACCAAAATTGACTTCATCGAAAGCGATTGCGAAGGATGTTTCAAGACATGGGGAATTTATCTCTTGCCCGGTGCCAAATTGCAGACCATCCCTCTGCCCAAGAATGACAACACAAAACCTCTACCCGAGCCGTTTGTCACCACCAAGAAAACCATCCTGCGCGGACAATTGCTGGGATACCACAAGGATATGGGGCTTTCGGTGGAGGTGGTTGCCAACGAACTTTTTGACCCCGACAACACTCCCATAACACTGAAAGTGGCTGACGACGGCTCTTTTGAAGGCGAGTTGCCCATCAATAAACCGCAAATAATGCTCATTTTGGCTGCCGGTTCGGAACTTTATACCTTTGTGGTGCCGGGCGAGGAGCAGGAAATATACGTTGACCTGCGCAAAAAATCGCGCCGACATGCCCGCCACCGCGCCGACAAAGAACCGAACGACTCCGAATTTATTTACACTTCGGGCAGATTTTCCCCTTCCGATATAAAAACGATTTTTGCCGATACGAAGAATGACAACGATTATACGGCGTTTTTAAAGGCAACAGCAAATATGTCGCCGCAAACGTACAAGCAATATGTGCTTGACGATATGAAGCGCGAATTAGAAAAAATCCCTGATGACATCTCGCCAACCGTAAAACGCTTTGCCGAAGTCATTATTCGTGGTGAAGGGTTTGTTCGCCTTGTGTTTTATGGCAGTATCCAAGAAGCTGCATATTATTGGGCAACCGAAAGCACAGCCCCCAAAAAAGCAGGATACAAGGCGCCTAAACCCTCGTTGGAATACTATTCGTTTTTGAAGGATTTGCTAACGGACGATTTGGTGTTTACCGACTACTACAAGCACTTTGTAAAGGCTTTAATCAATATTGATGTATTTTTGCTGCAGGGCAATCCCTCTGTCGGCGAGCGGTTTGCGTACTTTAAGGAAAAAATTACTCCGCTACTCGGCGATGGGCATACGCTCTTGATGGACATTGCGTATGCAACTATGTATTCCGAGCGTTTTGAGAAAACGGCAGAAGTGTTGACAGATGCCGAAAAACAGGAGATAACCGCTGCTGTGAGCCACAAGGAGGTTGCCGAACTCCTGATAACCACAAGCGACCAATTGCAAAAGATATTGGCGCAATCCACCGGCACCAATGGCAGCATTATGCACGAAACGCCTCAAGCGAGCAACGAAAAACTACTCGGCACCATCCTCGCCAATTACAAGGGCAAGGTGGCGGTGGTGGATTTTTGGGCAACGTGGTGCGGTCCGTGCTTGCAAGCCAACAAAGAAATAAAGCCGCTCAAGGAGGAATTGTCGGGCAAAGACGTAGTCTATATCTACCTCACGGGTGAAACCTCGCCGCTTAGCTTGTGGCGCAAAATGCTCCCCGACATCGCGGGCAACCATTACCGCGTAAGCGATGCACAGTGGAGTTATTGGAGCAAAACTATTCCGGTGTCGGGCGTCCCCACCTACCTTATCTACGACAAAAACGGTAAGCAAACCTACAAGCAAACGGGCTTCCCCGGTGCGGCGAAAATGAAGGCAGAGATAGAGAAGAATTTGTAGTTGGTTGCGTGGATTGGCAACAAATCATCGAAACAATCATAACTCATCCAGCACTCGCATCAGATTCCCGCCCCAAATCTTGGCTATGTCGCTCTCTGAATAGCCTCGCCGGAGCAGTTCCATTGTGATTTTGGGCAGGTCGTTGGTGCCTTTGGCGTCGGCGAGTTCGCTGCCGCCGTCGAAGTCGGAGCCTATGCCCACGTGGTTGATGCCCACTGTTTTCACTATGTGGTCGATGTGGTCAACGGCGTCGCTGATGGTTGCCTTGCCTTTTTCCTTCAAAAAACCGCTGTACAGGCACACCTGAATGACGCCGCCTTTGGCGGCGATGGCGCGCAGCAACTTGTCGGACACATTGCGCGGATGGTCGTACACCGCTTTGGCGGACGAATGGGAGGCGATGATGGGCTTGGTGCTGACTGCCAGCACATCAAACGAAGTTTTTTCGGAGGTGTGCGAAATATCGACCATGATGCCGCAGCGATTCATCTCGCGGACAACGGTTTTGCCATAGTCGCTCAAGCCGTTGTGGGTGGTTTTGCTCTTGTTGGCGGCATCGCAAATGTCATTGTCGCCATTGTGCGACAGCGTGATGTAGCGCACGCCCATGTCGGCGAATTTTTGCACGTTGCGGATGTCTTTGCCCAGACCGTAGCCGTTTTCGATGCCCATAAAAATGGCTTTTTTGCCTTCGCTTTTTAGCCGTTTCAGGTCTGCCGAAGTCTTTGCTAAACCTGCTGTGGCGTTGTTTTTTTCGATTTGTCGGATGAGTTCTTTGAGAATGTTTTCGGTCTTTTCCACTGCTTGTTGCGATGCTTTGGCATTGCGGGCGCCCTGATGCAGGTATGCCACCATAAATGCCGCATCCAGCATCCCCTCCTGCATCTTGGGGATGGTCACTTTCAGTTGATAATCTTGTATCGGGTCTTCCGCCGATTTGTTGAGCAAAACGGGATTCACCTGAAATGTCTTGTTGCCCTGTCCAATGTCAATTTTGTAGGGAAAAAACATCGGCGTATCGCAATGTGAATCAATAGTATAGATGCGCGAATGAATTTCTTTCACCTTTTGAAACAAAGCCGCTTCGGTGGTGAGTTCTCGGACGAGTTTTTTGTCGGGTTCGTACTCTGCCAACGCGCGATGTTCGGGATGCCATTGCACGGCGAGCAGAAACTGTTTGCCGACTTCCGGCTCAATCGCCTCCACAATGCCATCCTCTGCCCAAGCCACCGCTTTCATACCTTCAGCAATTTTGTCGACTGCCTGATGATGGAAGGAATTGACGGACAGAGTGCTCTTGTCAGGGGATTGCGGGTCAAGCCCGCAATGACAGACGATGTCATACAGCCGTGAATCGGGCGCGACACGCACTGTATGTGTGCCCACTTTTCGCTCCTCCTCTTGGCTGTGGTGGATTTTTGACTTCGGCACTTGCGATGGAATATCCTGGATGAGCGTGCCTCCAAGGGCAACATTCAGCACCTGCATCCCGCGACAAATGCCCAGTAGCGGCAGGTTGAGAGCCATCGCCTTTTGCACCAAATAAATGTCGTAACTGTCGCGTGCGCGGTCGTAATCGGTAACAGTCGGGTGCAGTGCTTCACCAAAAATCGGCGAAAAAATATCGCCGCCACCGGTCATAATCAAGCCGCTGAGGTGCGACAACAGCTCGTCCAGCAGAGCCGTATTCGCCGTCAGCGGAATCAACACCGGCGTTCCACCCGCCTGCACAACAGCGTTCACATACGCATCAGCCACACATGACATATTCTCTTTATGGTTGACAGACAATCCGATAAGCATAATCAGAAAAATAAAATTTCTAATAATAAACATCCGTTTTTTTGCAAAGTGCAAAGGTAAGTATTTTTTTTCCAACTGTATTGTTTATATCAAAAAATTGTTGTACCTTTGCACCCGAAAAAGTTATGAACAAGTTATGAGCAATATATGAACAGATTCTTCACATCAATCGCAATAGCATTGTTTGTCTGCAACACGGCTGTGGTGCAGGCATATAGCGGTGGCTCCGGCAGAGCGGGCGACCCTTATCGCATATCATCCCGAGCCGATATGGAGGCTTTGGCGGCAACGGTGAACAGCGGAACCGGTTATGCCGGCACATATTTCCTGTTAACGCGGGATTTAACAGGCGAAGAAGACACTATTCGGACTGTAATCGGTAATTTCGCAAATCCTTTTCAGGGTACATTTGATGGTGGGGGCTATGAGGTGGCAGTCAACATTGATGCAAGTTACACCTCTGCCACATCGGATATGTATGTCGGGGTGTTTGGCTTTGCTCGTGGTGCCATCATCAAAAATTTAGGCGTAAGTGGCAGAGTGCAGGCTTCTTTGGAGGCTACGTATAATTTGTCATCCGGCGGCATTTGCGGCAGAGCAGAGCGGGATAGTATATTTAATTGCTATAATAAGAGTAGCGTTTTCTCTGAGTCTGACGGTAGTTCTTGTGTCGGCGGAATTTGTGGCTTAGCCGAAAACGGGACGTACATCCTTGATTGCTATAATACCGATAGCATTTTTTCATCATCTTCTGTTGAAGGAAATAAGATTTATCGCTCTTTTTCCGGCGGAATTTGTGGTCTGATGCTGGATGATGGTCTTATTTCTAATTGCTATAATACAGGCAACATTGTTTCTTCTTCGGAGATTTATTTTGGTCTTTCAACGGAGCCCGGTTTTGAATCTTATGCCGGTGGCATTTGCGGTCGCACGGATGCCGGTATATCCTTGTGTTTTGCCGCCAATGAAACCGTCACAGCGACCGGTGTTAAAAAGACGGCACACCGAATTGGATATACAGAAGTGTCAGGCATAGTGCAGGGTTCTTATGCGTTAAGTTCCATATTGGTTAATGGAAGCTCTAAAAGTTGCGCTGAATGTGAGGATAGTAACGAAGGTGCAGATAAGTCAATTACATTTTTCAAAGCTTCATCAACGTATCAGAATAAGATATCTCCAGTCGGAAAATTGTTCAGTTGGGACTTTGAGCATGTTTGGAGATTGTCTGAAGCGGGTTCTATCAATGATGGATTTCCTGAATTTAAGAAAACCATTGTTCGAGCCGCAAGCAACGATTCGAGTATGGGAACTGTAACTCCAAACTTTGAGCGATTTATACCGAATGCGGGGTATACTTATCCAATTTCGGTGTATTTTGATACAATCCCTGCAACAAATCATCATTTTGATAAATGGACATTTGAGGGGAGCGATTCAACAATTACGGAATTTACGATGCCGGCGGCGGACACCGTACTGAAAATAGTGGCGCATTTTGCAGTTGATTCATTCAATGTTCGTGTAGGACTCGCCGCGAGCGGTATGGGAACAGTGTTTCCACGCACCCGAAAATTTGGATATGGAGGTCCTTATACGATTTCAGACTATTTTGATACAATCCCGCTCCCGGGCTATCATTTTTTGAAATGGACTTTAGTTTTAGAAGATAGCGAGGATGAGATTGAGATTGATAATACAGCACTTATGGTAACAGGTGACACCGAATTGAAAATATATTTTGAGGGAAACCCCTACAATATTATCTTTCATTCCAATGACGGTAGTGGCACAGACTCGGTACGGATAAAAACTCACGGTATTGCATTACAACTGCCTCCTTCCAATATATTCTCCAGCCCGACAGGTTATCATCTTGACCATTGGAATACAAACGCCGATGGCTCAGGTACGCATTATGAAGCAGATAAGCCAGACTTCGTAATTGATAGTCACTCAGAATTGTATGCTATTTGGGAAATTAATACCTACTACATCTCCGCTTCGGCAGGATATGGAGGCAGTATTTCGCCGGAGAGCGACATTGTGCAATACGGGAACGAGAGCCTATTATTTACGTTTACTGCGAATGAGGATTCCCTCATTGAAAACCTTTTTATTGATAACGTGAATACATCCATCAACTACATTTCAACCGACAGTGTAACAGGCAGTTACACATTCAGAAATTTGCAAAGCAGTAACAATACTACTCATTATATCCGTGTAACGTTCAAGGCGATACCGCCACCACCACCGCCTCCTACTCCTGAACTGCCGCTTCATTCATCGGATACAGTTCCCTTTGACATCATCGTGTCCATGAAATATAACAACTTGCTAATTGTAAATGGCGACCTCGGTTACGATTTTGTGTCCTGCGAATGGTTCAAAAGGGTTAAAGGTACCACTGAAACGGATAGTTTGTTTTCTACCGAATTTGTCTATTCGGCGGGTCCCAATCATTTTACCGACACATTGGATACATCCTTTGAATACAAAGTCGTTCTCATCACTGCCGAAGAAGATACCGTATGTACCCCGTTCACGAGCATATCGTTGCGTCCAACAACCGCCGCATCCGCTCCCCCCTTGCATGTATATCCCAATCCGGTGTCCGGCGGCAATACCATCACCATCGAAGGCATCCCCGAAGAGGTAAAAAGCCTGAAAATATACGATTTCAACGGTCGCGGTGTTGATACACATCCCATACAAACGCAAATACCAATGCCATCCATAAAGGGAATCTATTTTGTGAGAGTAGGGAAGGAAACACTTAAAGTGGTGGTAGAATGAAGGTTAAGTTGTGCATCATAATGTTGTGCATCGGAGTGGGGATTCCTGCTTTAGCGCAGGACGAGGTGGTCGAGGCGGTCGCACAAGATATATTGGTACGGGGGGTAGTCGTGAATGAAAAACAGAGACCACTGCCCGGAGTTGCTGTATCAGTGGACGGGGAGCCTTCCATAACCGACACAACCGATGCAAAAGGCACATTTACGTTGTATGTACCCCGTTCGGCAAAACAATTGGTGGCAACATGCGTCGGCATGCGAAACGAAACAGTTAATATTGCACCTCAAATGCGGCTCATCCTGCGCAAGGCATTTAGCCGAAATGAATTTTCCGTTCACGCCGGAGTCGGAGCATCTTCGCTGTGGAATTATTCGCCCAATGTGGGGAATTATAAGTTCTCTGTCGGCTACGATTTTGGTATAGGCTACACTCTCTTCTTTTCAAAAAACAAGACATGGGCAGTTTCAACCGGCATAAGCATCGCATCCTTCAATAGCAACTACGAATTGCCAACGTTCACAGATGCTAAAGGTAAAATTTCTGATGGCGAGGGAGGCGATTTTGACTATTTCGACGCCACCATCAGCGGTTACACTGAATCGCAGCACCTCAGCATGCTCACCATCCCACTCATGCTGCATTTTGAAAAAGAAATGACAGAAACAGGCAAGTTTTACGCCGCACTTGGCGTTAAATTCGGGCTTCCGCGCGGCACCATCAACTATACAAATAATGTGCAAGAGCTACACGCATCAGGCACTATTCGAGGCAGGGAAATTATCGATCCTGAATCTATGGGACTTGGCAACGTTAACCGTAACAGAATAGACCTTAGTGGGGGGAGCATAGATAATCTCCAAACAGCCTATTTTGTTTCCGTCGAAACGGGTATGAAATGGGCGTTGACAAACGAATGGTCGCTCTATACCGGTATTTATATGGATTATGGCTTCAAAAATATCATTGAAACCGGCGGTAACGACCTTGTTGGTTACAATGCCGCCGAATTCGTCACTAATACGTCAGCCAAATACAGCCTCTCCGGTATGTTGTCCGCCTCATCAGCCGAAGGCAAACCGTTTGTTGACAAAGTGTCACCGGTTTCAGCGGGCGTGAGAGTTGCATTGGCGTTTGGGAAAATTCCGGTGAAAAAAGTTGCAAGTCCGCCGCCGCTGCCTCCCGTTGCCGCCCCGCCACCCGTTGCCACTCCGCTGTCCGTTGCCAGCCCGCCGCCCGTTGCCAGCCCGCCGCCCATTGCCGCCCCGCTGCCTGTTGCCACCCCGCTACCACCTTCGCCGGTTGACACGGTCAAAGTTGTGCGGAAGACGCCTGCCAAAGAAACAAGGCAGCAGCGTCAGCAAAGGATTGTAGATAAGGCACGGGTGCAGAAGCCCATAAATTTTGAAGTTGCCAAAAGCGACCTGTTACTCGCGAGCAGGGCTGCCCTGGACGTAGAAATACGCGACCTCAAAAGTCAGTTGGACGAAAAAATAACCTTGCTAAAGAAATACCCCAATTGGCATATCCGCATTGAAGGGCATACCGACGACACGGGTTCACAGGCACGAAATGAGATTTTGGGACAAGACCGCGCCGAAACCGTCAAAGCCTATATGATAGAACAAGGTATTCCGGCAGAAATAATTACAGAAACAGTCAGCAAAGCAGCCACAGAGCCTCTCGTGCCGAACAACAGCGTAGAAAACAGGCGAAAAAACAGACGCGTGGTGATAGTAATTGTAAAAGAGTGAAATTGACATCATAAGTAGGTAGCATTTTTACTGAAATTTTCCTCTTGCCCCCATTTTTTCCAAAAAACGACCAAATCTCGGTGCCATTTTTTCCAAAAAATGACCAAATCTCGGTGCCATTTTTTCCAAAAAATGACCAAATCTCGGTGCCATTTTTTCCAAAAAGTGTTTTTTTTTTCGTATCTTTGCAGCCTGAATTTGTAAATATATAATATAAAATGTACATTAAACGTTTGATAGACAGTAAATTATTGGATTGGAAGAAGGCAAAAATTCACAAGCCTATTTTGTTGCGCGGCGCGAGGCAAATTGGCAAGTCTTCTTCGGTCAGAGAATTTGGCAAACATTTCGATAATTTGGTTGAAATAAATTTTGAAAAGAAAGAACATTTGCAGACAAAAACGGTGTTCGAACTCTCTTCTTCTCCTCAAAAAATCGTTGAGGAACTCGAAGCTATGCACGGAGAGCCCATTAAAGCAGGAAAAACATTGTTATTTCTCGATGAAATTCAGGCTTGTACGCCTGCTATTGAGTCGCTTCGCTATTTTTATGAAGAAATGCCCGAATTGCACGTTATCGCAGCAGGTTCACTGTTGGAATTTGCTTTGCAGGAGATTCCTTCTTTTGCTGTGGGGCGCATTACGTCCATGTTTATGTATCCGCTCTGTTTTAGCGAATATCTGCGTGCTATGGGTTTTGATGCGATGGCAAATAAAATTGCGGCAGCAGCTCCCGACCGCCCTCTGTCGGAGGCGATTCATCCAAATATAATCAATCAATTAGTGCGATTTATCTCTATCGGAGGAATGCCGGAAGTGGTCAAAACATACGTTGAACATAATGATTTGCTTCAATGTCAGCAAGTTTTGGACGATTTAATGGATACATACTACGACGATTTTTCAAAATATAAAAAACGTGTGCTTCCAATGCGACTTAGAGATGTTTTTTCGTCGGTAATGGAGCAGTGCTGTCAAAAATTCACCTATTCCAATGCCTCCAAAGGGGCAAATATCGACCAGGTGAAAGATTCGCTGATGCTCTTGGGAATGGCAGGATTGATACATCCTATTCTTCACTCTTCAGCCAACGGAATCCCTCTTGGCGCACAAATCAGCCGGAAATTCACCAAATATATTCCGTTTGATACCGGAATTTTTCAACGATTTTTAGGATTGAATATCGGCGAAATTCTTATCGGGCAAACCCTTGAACAAATCAACAAAGGCGATATTGCCGAATTATTCGCAGGTTTGGAAATGTTAAAGGCAATGCCTCCCAATCGCCATTCGCAATTGTATTATTGGCAAAGAGAGAAAAACGGCACTCATGCACAGGTCGATTATTTGTTTCAAAAGGGGAATGCGATTATTCCGATTGAAGTGAAATCGGGAACAACGGGAAAAATGCAAAGTTTGCACTTTTTTATGCGCGAAAAACAGTCGGAATACGGTATTCGCACCACTTTGGAGAATTTTTCTCAATACGACAAAATCAAAGTTTATCCGCTGTATGCAATTTCCAATTTTATTAACAGTTAATTTTTCACTACCTTTGCCCTGCATTTCAGCAATTAAAATGAAAAAAATAACAGCAATAGGCATCTTTGCCCTACTTCCGGCGATGGGGCATACGCAGGAAATTTACGACTTGAAGCGGTGCCTGGAAACCGGACTGGAGCGGAACTATGACATCCGCATTATTCGTAACGAGCAGAAAATCAGCGAGAACAATGCCACCATCGGCAATGCGGGCATTTTGCCTACGCTCGACCTGAATGCCGGTTTTTCGGGGTCGCTGAACGACCGGGAAGACGTTACGAATGGCGCAACTTCGCAAATCAACGGCATTTCCAATCAGGGCACAAATGTGGGTTTGAGCCTCAATTGGACAGCTTTTGACGGCTTTCGGATGCAAACGGAGTACGAGCGGCTCAAGGAATTTAAGCAGAAGGGCGAAATTGCGACCCGCGTTGCGATTGAAAATTTGATTGCCAACCTGACGGCTGAATATTACAATTATATCCATCAGCAGTTGCTGTTAGCGAACCTGAAATATGCGCTCGAATTGTCCAAAGAGCGGCTTCGGGTGGTGGATGCGCGTTACGGCATCGGGTCGGGGTCGCGGTTGGAGCTGCAACAGGCACGGGTGGATTTTAATGCCGACAGTTCGCGGTTGATTCGCCAAGTGGAAGTCGTAAACACGTCAGCTATCATCCTGAACCAGTTGATGGCGGTCGAAAATGTGGCTCAAAAGGTTGTGGCACCCGATTCTGTGATTGAGCCAAACCTGCTGCTGAACGAACAGACTTTGTGGCAAAACACGTTGGAAACCAATTCGCGCCTCTTGTTGGCGCAGAAAAATAAAACCCTGAGTGCGTTGGATTTGAAAGCCATCCAAAGTCGCTATTATCCTTACCTGAAAGTGAATGCGGGTTATGGCTACACAAGCAATTTTTACGATGCCGCTGCCTCCCCCAACCTCAGTCAACAAAGCACGTTGGGGCTGAATTACGGTCTTTCGCTTAATTTCCCGATTTTCGATGGGATGAATCGCCGAAGGGAGCAAAAAAACGCAAAAATAACGCTTCAGAACCGCGAATTAGAAATCGCGCAATTGGAAGTGGCACTGAAAGCCGATTTAGCAACGATGTGGATGGCATATCAAAACAACATCGGCTTGACCAATTTGGAGAAAGAAAACCTGATTGCCGCACGCGAAAACTACGAAATCGCGATGGAACGCTACAAACTCGGCAACCTGTCGGGCATAGAACTCCGCGAAGCCCAAAACAGCCTCTTGGAAGCCGAAGAACGCCTCCTGCAAGCGCAATACAGCACCAAACTGTGCGAAATTTCCCTGATGCAAATCAGCGGGCAAGTGACGGCATATCTCCAATAATTTTTGTAATTTTGCGGCATGAAAGACAGTATAGTCATTATACCCACTTACAACGAGAGGGAGAACATCGAAAAGCTCATCCGCAAGGTGATGCCGCTCCCCCACCCTTTCGATGTGTTGATTATTGACGACAATTCGCCGGATGGGACGGCGCAAATCGTCAAAAGTTTGCAACCGGAATTTTCCGGACGGCTGCATATTGTGGAGCGGGCAGGCAAATTGGGCTTGGGAACGGCTTATATTGCGGGCTTCAAATGGGCGTTGCAGTACGATTACGAGTACATTTTTGAGATGGATGCCGATTTTTCGCACAATCCCGATGATTTGCTTCGGCTCTATCAGGCGTGCAAAGATGATGGTGCGAATGTTGCAATTGGTTCGCGTTATGTTTCCGGTGTGAATGTGGTTAATTGGCCTATTTCGCGTGTGCTGATGTCCTATTTTGCATCCAAATATGTGCGTATTATTTCCGGAATGAAAATCTGCGATACGACAGCCGGCTTCAAATGCTATAGACGTAAAGTTTTGGAAACCATTGATTTAGACAAAATCAAATTCAAGGGTTATGCCTTCCAAATCGAGATGAAATACACCGCCTACAAATGCGGATTCACATTGAAAGAAGTGCCAATCATCTTCGTCAATCGCATGGAAGGCGTATCCAAAATGAGCGGCGGCATCTTCGGAGAAGCCTTTCTGGGTGTCATCCAACTAAAATTGCACAGCATCTTCCACAAATACCCCCAAGCGTCATTGCGGGCTTGACCCGCAATCCCCCGCACAAATTAACAAGTATGATACACATCCAAAATGCTACAATCATCAACGAAGGCAAAACCGGCAAAGCTTCGGT
Source organism: Candidatus Symbiothrix dinenymphae (assembly GCA_001417715.1). Lineage (GTDB taxonomy): Bacteria > Bacteroidota > Bacteroidia > Bacteroidales > Azobacteroidaceae > Azobacteroides > Azobacteroides dinenymphae. Next base: position 17,108 of record BBRT01000024.1, on the reverse strand, counting down.
GTGGATTGAGGAGGAACGCATTGTGCGGGTACAGGGTCAAGGGTGCAAGGTAAAAGACTCTCCACCCTCTACCTCGCACCCTGCACCTTACACCCAAATAAATGCCGAAGGGCTGCTGCTATTGCCTGGCGTGATTGACGACCAGGTGCATTTTCGCGAACCGGGATTGACACACAAGGGCGATATTCACAGCGAATCCCGCGCAGCTGTTGCCGGTGGCATCACTTCCTACATGGATATGCCGAATACGGTGCCACAAACCACTACGGTTGAGGCACTTAACGACAAATTCAATCGCGCATCGCAAGAGTCGATGGCAAATTACTCCTTTTTTATCGGTGCCACCAACGAGAATTTGGACGAGTTGAAACGCGTGGAGGCGAAGCGTGCAACCGCCATCAAAGTCTTCATGGGGTCTTCTACGGGCAATATGCTGGTGGATAATCCCGGCAGTTTGAATCGCCTTTTTGCGGAGACGGACATGATTATCGCCGCGCATTGCGAAAGTGAGGACATTATCCGTACCAACAAAGCGCACTATATCAACCAATTGGGCGAAAATTTGGATATTTCGTTTCATTCAAAAATCCGTAGCAGTGAAGCGTGTTATGCCTCTGCCGGTCAGGCAGTTGAGTTGGCTAAAAAGCATCATGCGCGGTTGCATCTTTTTCATCTTTCGACTGCGCAAGAGATGGCGTTGTTGGAGGGGATTGCGGGTCAAGCCCACAATGGCACAAACGTCATTGCGGGCTTGACCCGCAATCCCCTGTTTAACAAGCGAATAACCGGCGAAGTCTCTGTCCACCACCTCTGGTTCACAGACGAAGATTATGCCCGCTTGGGCAATCGCATCAAGTGGAATCCCGCTGTGAAAACAGCTGCCGACCGCGATGCGCTCCGCCAAGCACTGATTGACGGCAAAATTGACGTTGTCGCCACCGACCACGCGCCCCACACATGGGACGAAAAACAAGGCACATGCCTCACAGCCGCCTCCGGCGGTCCAATGGTGCAACATGCGCTCACCGCGATGCTCGAACTCTGCCGACAAGGTGTATTCACCCGCGAATTGGTCGTCGAAAAGATGTGCCACAACCCTGCGCTGCTGTTTGGATTGCAAGACCGGGGCTACATCCGCGAAGGCTATTACGCTGATTTAGTGCTGGTTGACCCCAATCAATCGTGGACAGTAACGCCGGACAATCTACTCTACAAATGCGGCTGGTCGCCCCTCGAAGGCACTACCTTCTCCCACAAAGTAGTAAAAACATTCGTAAACGGCACATTAGTATATGATAACGGCACATTTGATGAGAGTTTTCGCGGAAGAGAATTAAAACACGGGGGATTGCGGGTCAAGCCCGCAATGACGGATGAAAGATGGAAAAATGATACAAATAGATGACAAAGTTGTTAGTTTAGATGTTCTCGAACAGTTTTTTTGCTGCGACCTCGCCGTTTGCAGAGGCTGTTGCTGCGTTGAGGGCGATGTGGGGGCACCCGTTGCAATAGACGAAATACCGCAGTTGGAAGCCGTCGTGCCTGTTGTTTGGGACAGGCTTTCGGACAAAGCGAAGAAAGTCATTAATGAATTTGGTCCCGTGTATGTGGATTTGGATGGCGAGTTTGTTACGTCCATTGTGGACGGCGAGGATTGTGTGTTTACTTGCTACGATGACAAAGGGACTTGTTTGTGCGCCATTGAGCAAGCTTTTCGCGCCGGTGAAACGGATTTTTCCAAGCCCATTTCATGCCATTTATATCCTGTTCGCCTCCGAAAGTATGATACTTTCACGGCTGTCAATTACCATAAATGGTCACTTTGCGAAGCCGCCGTTCCTTGCGGCACACAGCGCGGCATCAAAGTCTATCAGTTTCTAAAAGAGCCACTTATACGCGCATTTGGGCAGGAGTGGTACAACAATTTGTGCGTGGTTGCCGAAGAATGGAACAATTTCGCTCATTGACTGAATGCAGCCTCAAAAATGGCTTGAAAACGCCGTTTCAACGCCTCCATATCCACTTCACGCCGCAATTCCTGTTGCATTGATGTAACGCCTTTGTCCACAAAGCCGCATGGGTTAATCATGTTGAAATAGCTTAAATCGGTGTTTACATTCAGTGCCAAACCGTGCATGGTGACGTAACGACTGCTTCGGACACCTATCGCCGCGATTTTTCGCGCTTTGTGTGGGTCGTCATTGTCGAGCCACACCCCCGTTGCGCCTTCCAATCGTTCGCCGCGAATAGCGTATTCGGCTATGACACAAATAATTACCTCTTCCAAACGGTGGATGTAGGCTTTCAGTCCGATATGAAAGGCTTCCAAGTCAATAATAGGATACACAACCAACTGTCCGTGACCATGATAGGTGATGTCTCCACCCCTGTCAATCGGAAACACGTCGATGCCGCGTGCCTTGAGTGTCACCTCCGAAACGAGCATATTCGACTGCTGCCCGTGCTTTCCCAGCGTAAAAACGGGCGGATGTTCACATAAAATGACGTGATTGACACTCGGTTCGTGCTTTTCTTTGGCTTGCAAAACCGCATCAAAAAGCACCTGCTGCCGTTCAAGTGCCTGTGCGTAAGGAATAACCCCCCAATCCGTAAAATTCATACCCCCCACCCGTAATTCGTAATTCGTAATTCGTAATTTTTAATTTGCCTTGCTGTTTGCAATCAACCGATGATAATCGTAGTAGATGGAAAGAGATTGATAAAACAGCTCTGCAATGCGGTCGGCACCCTTGGCATTGAAGTGGATGTAGTCGGTGGATGCCAGCGAGGGGGCATTCTGCACCCATTTTATCATCGAATTGCGCCCGCCCATCACTTCATACATATTCCAAAACGCCACCCCATTTTGCAAAGCTGCCTCACGCAATGCGGCAATGGTTTGCTCTAAATAGGGATAAGTTTGCAAATTACCGTTGATTTTTGTGGACATATCGGCAGGACCAATCAAAATAATTTTCGCCTGCGGACACATTGATTTGATGCACGCAATTTGCTTGGACATCGTTTCCTGATAGGCTGTTACCGACTTGGGACCCTTGATTGCGGGGGTCATATTGCCGCCAAATTCGAGCAAAATCAGTCGCGCATTGAGTTCTTTAAACATGGCTGCCAACAGAATGGTATCTATTTGTGTGAAAAACGTGCCGGAGCTACCTCTGAACGGGATATTATCAACAGCCACGCCACTCATACCATCGGCTGCAAGCCCGTAGATTTCGCCATGCCCTTGCAAATTGAGCGTGAACTGCGAAACAGCATCCGGCAGATTCCATTCCAACACACTGACGGGCAAATCTGCCTCTGCATTTTTCTCCAAATTCGGCTGTTCCGGCACACTCAAAATTGCCCGAAAATTTGGTGCGGTTTTCCCTGCAAAAAGGCGGATTTTCTGAAATGTTTTCCAACTTTCAAACTTCTGCTTGCCCGTTGCATTGCGCGTTTTGACGGTGATACGACTCACATCACTTTTGAACATGCCTACCTGACCCAAAACGCCGTAGCGTTGATGCCCGGCGCGGCTCGCAAAATTGCCGGAAATGATGTAACGCGAGATATTGGAAGCCGTCTGCTCCACAGATGTTGTCGGAACTACCTGCACAGCAGGCAAAAGACCGGGTCCAATGCCGCCAAATTTTTCCTGCAATCGCTGTCGGAGGTATCCTGAAATGCGGTCACCCTCAATTTGCGAATCGCCATAATGAAGTACGCGAACAATTTTTTTGTCACCGTGACAATGCTCAAACGCCTCAAAAAGAACATCAAAATAGCTCCAATTATCATCAGGCAAGTGCATCCGCGAGGGGTGAGTGGTGAAAAAATCATTGTAGAACACCAACGAATCCGGCGGAATCTGCAAACTCTCTTCCATCGCCTCAATCTGCTCCAAAGCCGCAGTAGATTGAATTGCAGGTGGCGACGCAAAAGCATCCTCCAGCGTTGGAAAATACAACTGCAACGTTCCCAAAGCAACTCCTTTCTCCGGAAAAATGGTACTCAAAAGTCCTAACGCCACTAATACTGCGACCAAAAACAAAAGGGTTTTAGAGGGTTTCATCTTTTTTTTTTATTTTTTAAGGCGCAAAGATAGGCATTTTTATTTGAATGTGCCGTTTTTTCGCAAACAACGCGCCCCCGCCAAGGACGGCGGGGGCGCTGATTGTATCAGGAGCCGATTACTGGCCGCCGAAAATATTTGGAATAGTAACACCGGTAATATCACCTGTTCCAAGGTCAATACCGTCTATCAGATTGGTTAGCTCGCCGGTTCCTGAATCTATCAGTCTGCCCGTAAGATCGAGTTTACCGAATGTTGTAACCCCAGCATGTGTCCAACCCGTGTCATCACTACCAAATGCTAAATCAAAACTAAGTTCGACTTCTCTTGCCGGAACAAATCCTCTGATACGCAACACATCTTTGTGTCGCTGAACAGTCACATCTGCTATTGGCGCAGTTAATCCATCATTCTCCCAATAAGAAGCTCCCCCCCAGTCATCTATCTCTTCTTGTGTCCATAAATCATCTTCAGGAAACGGAAATTCATTTAAAAATATACGACCTACTTCAGCACCTCTGGCATCATATATCATAAAGCATCCTGTACTCGCAAACTTTGCAAGGTCACCGCTCGTCATCCAATCCCCATCCGGCCAACTACCGGGGGTTCCCGGATTAATACCGGTAACTTTCACCGTGGCTTCAAAATGTACACACTCAATTTCAAATCCGTCGTTAAAAGGGTTATTGGTTTGAAGACGAGTATTAATATCGTAATCGTCGTTATTCCCTATACCGGTTAGCGGCAAGTCAAAATCATCAAGCGTATACATGAAGTCACCATCCGGACTAGTTCCTGTTACCGCGAAATAAAGCTGCGGACATTCATTCGGGTCAATGTTGGTAAGCGGAATTTCCCACTGTGCATCACCTCCATAATCATTAGTATTCCCAAGAGCTCTTGTTTGGGGACGTACGGAAGATAGAGATGGTGTAGCACCAATAGTGCCTTCACCAAGCGGTGTACCTCTAAAATCGGGATTGTCGTATACCACTACCTTTTGGGGATTAACTCCCATCCCCACTTTCAGGTTGTTTAGCTCGCCCTTGAGGGTGAATGATATTGGTTCAGTAATGGTTACCGTGCAGGTAGCCGTTTTTTCACCCGCTTTGGCGGTAATCGTGGCGGTGCCTACGACTTTGGCGACCACCTTACCGCTACTGCTAACAGTAGCCTTAGTGGTGTCGCTACTTGTCCACGTTACGGTTTTGTCGGTAGCGTCTGCGGGCGATACCGTTGCCGTCAGCGTGGAATCTTTGCCGACGGCAAGCGTCAGCGTGGTTTCTTTCAGCGTAATGCTGCTTACAGGCGTTGTGACGCTGTCATCTTCGCTACAAGCGATGAACATTGCGGACGAAACCGCAACTACTGCGCCCATCAGGGCGACTTTTACATAACTTCTTTTCATTTTTTTTTAGAAATTAAATTTTTGCCTCCGTTGTTGACCCTCTGCAAAGGTGGAAGGCAAAAACATACCTTTGCAAATTCGTTTGGAACAGTATTTGTTTATTTTGCGCCCGTTCAGACCATTGCGCATTTTTGGGCGAGATTGGGCGAAGTTTACAGCAGAATGTTGCAGCACGCCGTGTTTATTATCGCGGCGGGATGTTACCGAAGTCATATCTGCAAACCATGTGTACATACGTCTCTTGTTAGAACGGCACAAAGGTAGTAATTATTTTTGAAATGACAAAATACTTGAAATTGTTACATCGGGTCGCTTAATCCAAATAATCTTCGCGGTCTATGTCGAAGTCGCCTGCCTTAAAGCGGTCTAACATGCGTTTCAGATAGCCGTCGGCGTCGTTACACATTCGGATGCCTTCTTCTACCACCGAGATGGCTTCCTGTTCCCGTTTCAGGCGTATAAGTGCCTCTGCCTTAGAGTGATAGAACAGTTCCGAGTTGGGCGAAAACGCGATGGATTTATCCAAATAGGTAATTGCTTTTTCCCACTGCCCCAGTTTGGCACACATCTCGGCGGCAATCAGCGGTACAAAGGTGGCTTCCATCTGTTCGTCGCGAAATTCTTCCAATGCCTCCAACGCCTTTTCGTAATTGTCGCTTTGGTTGTATGTCTGCACCAAGTTCAGCAAATTGGCATTGTGATTAAAGCCCAGTGATTCAGCGAATTGGAACGCCTCAATAGCATGTTCAGGTTCGCCCATTCTGTTGTAAACTTCGCCCAATCTCGCCCAAAAATGCGCATCCAACGCATTCTTTTGCGACAACTTGTCGGCAATTTCCAATGCTTTGTCGTTCTGTTCCAACAAAAAGTACGACTCAAGGTTGAGCCAAGAAAGTTCCTCCGAGTCGGGAAATAACTCAATCGCCTCATTGCACACGTCTATCGAGGCTTGATACAAATCTATATCCGCCAAAGCATCGCCCATCGCGAGGTAAACTTCGGGCAACAGCTCATCACCGGCATAGTGCGCCTTCATTTTTATGAATGTCATAAAAGCCACTTCCTCCATCCGCAGATGGAAGAGTGACAGCAGTACATTGCTGTCGGCAAAGATGTTACCATGACAGGAGAGCGGTTTGGAAATGTCCAACAAATCGTTCCACAAGCCGCAATCTTGGAGAGCATCCATAATTTCGCACTGCAATTCTTCATCGTTGGGATGAAATTTCAAAGCCAGCGGGATGGTTTGTTTGAGTTTCGCCTCATTGTTTTCATTGACATAATAACAGACGATCATGCACAATTCGTCCGCTTCAAAAAAGCGCGATGGCTGACGGAGAGCGGTCATATCTTCGTCCCATTCATAAAAAAAATCGGGATAGCGGCGACCGTCTGAATACGCATAACCCTCCTCAAAATCATCGTCTTCGTCATCATCGAAGCCGTCAAAATCATCATCAAAATCATCAAAATTCATCATATTCTTATTTTAAGTCCGCAAAGGTAGTCATTTTATTCAAAAAAAACCGTAAATTTGCAGCGTGATTGAAAAAAAGTCTGTCATTGCGGGCTTGACCCGCAATCCCCTGAAAAGGAATCGAATGTTGGGCGACAGAGCAATGTAAAACATGGGATTGCGGGTCAAGCCCGCAATGACAGACTTTTTGGTCAAGCCCGCAATGACGGACTTTCAACAAATAAAAATATGAAAACATTACAAGTAAAACAAATCGCAGCCCTATCAGGCACCCCGGACTGGCAATCAAAAGCCGAACTGATGATGCAAATTGCCAATCAGGGCGTTATTGACGCGGTCAACTGGCCGGAAACATTCCCGTACAACCCCGATGTGAAATTTTATATCGCATGGGCGGACAACACGCTTTATTTGCTCTATGATGTGCAAGAAGAGGCTGTGAAGGCGGTTAATACCGACTATCAGTCGCCCGTGTGGCAGGATTCGTGTGTGGAGTTTTTTCTTCAAACGCCTGACAGAGAAGAAAATACCTACCGCAACTTTGAATTTAACTGCATCGGAGGCGTGCTGGCATCTGTTCGCCACAGCCAGAGGGATTATCTGTCGTTTTCCGACGAAGAAATGGATCAATTGGTGGTTCACACCTCGTTGCCGAAACAGCCCATCACCACCCCAAAGGCGTGTCAGTGGCAATTATTGGCAGAAATTCCCTTTGCACTGCTGGGGATGCCCAACAAAAATCCGACAGGGCGAAAACTGCGTGCCAATTTCTACAAATGTGGCGATGAAACCCCTAAACCGCACTATCTGAGTTGGAATCCCGTGAAAACACTCGCACCGGATTTCCACCGCCCCGAATTTTTTGGAGCATTAGAAATGGTTGAGTAAAAAACAATCAGAAAATCGAAAAATGCACATAGCGTTTGGGATGTGCCTTGATGTCAAACATGAGATTTGAGGCGTTGACTGCAGTAGAATCCAAGTGGTCGTACAGCGTGCGGTCGCGCATCAGCAGTCCGAGCGATGAGTTGGGGCTGTTGAGCTGGGTCGTTAGCGTGTCGATATTACCGGCGGCGGCATCCAATTTTGCCAATGTGGGTTGCAGGTCGATGTCCCTCAAATTGCCGCTGACAACGGCGAAGTCTGCCGACACTTTTTTCAGGTTGGTCAGGATGGGCGGCACTTGCTGCGCGAGTAGTATGTTGAGTTGCGCTGAGGAGCGTTCCAGATTTGCTGTTGTGGTTTCTACATGGTTCAGCGACTGTGTCAGGGCGGGATGGGTGAGCAGAAACTGTATTCCGAGCAGGATGGAGTCCAACCGTGGCAACAGGTTTGCCACTTGCGGCATCAGGTCGGCAGTCACCTTTTCCATCAGCCCGACTTCCGAAACGCCTTCGATGGTGTCGCCAATTTTGTAAAATTTGTCGCTTTTTTTGTTCAAAATCAGGTTGAAATAGGCGCCCGAAGTCAGTCCGGCTTTCAATTCGACATACGAACCTGTTTGCAATTTCACCAATTTGTCCAAATTGAGTTGCACCTGAATGCTTTTTTCCTCCGTGCTGCCATAGTGCGGCGTGATGCTGTTGACAATGCCCACCTTGTAGCCATCAATGAAAACAGGACTGGACGGATGCAGTTCCGACACATTAGCCATCATCACATAATAGTGGTTGGTGGGCTTGAAAAGGTTAATCCCTTTCAAATATTTGATGCCAAAATAGAGAACAAACACGCTAACGAGCGTGATTAACCCGATTGTAAATTCTTTACTAATTCTTTTTTTCATTTTGTTATTTTGTTAGTTGACCCGTTTTCCGTCTTCAAATGTGACGACAAACGCATCCTGAAAATCTTTTTTTACTTTTGCTTTAATTTGAAATATCTCTTGCTTGTCGGTGCTCGCGCCGTAAGTGTATTTGTAGTCGCCGTTTTCAACGTAAAATTCTGCAGCATAGCCCTTTAAGAAAGGCGAATCAGCCGCCAATTCTTTCGACGATGAAAAAAGTTGCACCTTATATATGCGTGCGCCTTTAACCGATTTGCGCGTTTCCTCTGTTTTGCCTCTCTCCGGTTCCACTTCGCGCGGCATATCAGACGTAATGATTGGGGCAGGCGAACGGGGCGTATCGCCGGTTTTGCGGTCGTATTCGTATTTGTATTGTGCAAACGACTCGTAAATGGCTTTGGCATACATTTTGCGCCCGCCTTCGCTCATCATAATTTTTTCCGCATCGGTGTTGGAAATAAAGTCCAACTCAATCAGCACGCGGGGCATGGCAGACTTTCGGAGCACCAAAAATTGCGCCTGTTTCACGCCGCGTTCTTTCCAATCTACGCAGGTTTTGAGCATATTTTGCACTTGTGTCGCAAAATGGATGCTTTGTTCCACGAATTTGTTTTGCATAAATTCAAAAATGATGTACGACTCGGCAGAATTGGGGTCAAAACCATCGTATTTTTCCTTATAGTTTTCTTCCAACTGGATGACATTATTTTCACGTTGCGTCACGTCAAGACTTTCATCGGCTCGGGCAACCCCAAACGAATACACTTCCGACCCGCGAACCTCTTTTGCCCGTGCCGAATTGGTGTGGATGGAAATAAAAAGGTCGGCTTTATTGCGATTGGCGATATTGGCACGCTCATCCAACTCCACAAATGTGTCATTTTCGCGCGTGTAAACCACCTTGACGTCGGAATGGCGCTCCGTGATGTATTTGCCCAAATGGAGCGCAACGGCAAGCGTGATGTCTTTCTCCCGCCCCTTTTTGCCAAGCGAACCGGGGTCTTTCCCGCCATGACCGGCATCAAGCACCACCACAAACGGCTCCGCAGCAGGCTTCGCAAACGCCACCGAAGTCGCCAACACAGCAGTCAGTAATATCAAAAGTACCCTTTTCTTCATATCGGGCGCAAAGGTACGAAATAGTTATGAGTTATTTTTATTCATGCGCTTGGCAATCTCAGAATTTTCATGTAATTTCGCACCGTAGAATTAAAATATCTATGTAACAAAGTAATGACAGAAAATTTAGAGCTCGAGAAAACGCTTTGGCAGGCAGCCGACAAACTGCGCAACAATATGGATGCGTCAGAGTACAAGCATGTTGTATTGGGATTGATATTCCTTAAATACATCTCGGATGCTTTTGAAGAGTTGTTTCAGAAATTGGATGCCGAAAAGAACGAAACCGGTGCTGACCCCGAAGACAAAGACGAATATACCGCCGAAAGAGTTTTTTACGTTCCACCTCAAGCTCGTTGGAAATGGTTACAAGGGCGTGCCAAACTGCCTACTATAGGCAAGGACATTGATGATGCCATGGATGCCATTGAAAAAGACAATCCTTCGCTCAAAGGTGTTTTACCCAAAGACTATGCCAGACCTGCATTAGACAAACAACGTATAGGGGAATTGATAGACTTAATTGGCTCTATCACATTGAGTAAAAGTGGCAACGGAAAGGGAAAAGACGTTCTTGGTTTTGTATTTGAATATTTCCTGGGGCAGTTTGCCGATGCCGAAGGTAAAAAAGGAGGACAATTCTACACTCCTCAAAGTATCGTAAAACTGTTGGTAGGAGTGCTTGCGCCCGAGCCTGAAAAACGTGTGTATGACGGCTGTTGCGGTAGTGGTGGTATGTTTGTGCAAAGCGAACGTTTTATAGAATTGCACGAACACCGCAGGGGTAAAATTTCCATATTTGGGCAGGAAAGTAATCCCACCACCTATCGTTTGGCAAAAATGAATTTGGCCATTCGTGGAATTGATGCCAAAATAGAACTGGGTGATACTCTGTTGAACGATAAATTTCCGGAATTGAAAGTGGATTATATATTGGCTAATCCGCCTTTTAATGTAAGCGATTATAAAATAAATCCAGCTGAAACCCATAAATGGAAATATGGATTGCCGCCACAAGGGAATGCCAATTATGCTTGGTTGCAGCTTTTCATCAGCAAGTTAGCACCTTATGGCACAGCGGGTATTGTATTAGCCAATGGCAGTATGAGCAGCGAAATATCTACCGAAGGACAAATTAGGAAAGAATTGATTGAACATGATTTAGTTGATTGCATGGTAGCCTTGCCGGCACAATTATTTTACAACACGCAAATTCCGGCTTGTTTGTGGTTCTTATCCCGAAATAAAACAGAAACCACAAAATTCAGAAATCGCAGTCATGAAATTTTGTTTGTTGATGCCCGCGACATGGGCACAATGATAAGTCGCAAGCAAAAAGAATTTACAGACAAGGATATTGAACAAATTGCCGACACCTATCATAATTGGAGAGGCAAAGAATCGGGAAAGTATAACGATACGGCTGGGTTTTGCAAATCCGCAAACATTCAGGAAATTCGCAAAAACAATTATGTGCTTACGCCCGGCAGATATATTGATTTTAAAGAAGCGGAAGATGACGGACAGACATTTGACGAAAAAATGCAGCAGTTGACAGCGACATTGAAAGAGCAGATGCAAAAGGCAAATGAATTGGATGAAGCGATAAAAGTAAACTTGTTAAAGATAGGATACATTATATGAGCGATTGGAAAACATATAGATTGGGAAATTTTATAGACATTAATCAATGCTCTATAAATAAGGATTTTGAATATGATACAATAGAATATTTAGATACTTCTTCAGTGACCGAAAATCGCTTTTCAGGCATTCAAAAATTAAAAATAGAAGATGCCCCAAGCAGAGCAAAGCGAATTGTTAAGAATAACGACATTGTTTATTCAACAGTTAGACCTATATTGCGCCATTATGGAATTGTTAAAAATCCCAAACCAAATACAATCGCTTCAACTGGATTTGCAGTATTGAGCGCAAAAAATATTGACCCTGATTTTCTATTTTATTATCTAACGACAGATGAAATTGTTTTTTATTTGAATAGCGTTGCCGAAGCAAACACGACAACCTTTCCTGCGTTTAATGCGCCTCTTTTTGATAATATTGAAATAACAATCCCTGTAAATATTAAAGACCAGTGCAAAATCGCCAAAATTCTCTCTTCCCTTGACGACAAAATAGAACTCAATTTGCAGATGAATATAACGCTGGAGGCTATGGCTCAGGCTATTTTTAAGGAATGGTTTGTGGATTTTCACTTTCCGGGCGCAGATGGGATGTTGGTGGATGGATTGCCGAAAGGGTGGAAAAAAGGAAGATTAGGAGAAATTACTTTTATCCAAAATGGATACGCATTTAAGAGTGATGATTTTTCAAATGAAGGAGAAAATGGAATTTTGAAAATAAAAAATATCTCGAATAATGTTGTTGATATTATCAATATGCAATATATTCCAAATGTTGTTGCTGAAAATATTGATTCACGTTTCAAAGTGAAGAGTGGAGATTTGCTAATTGCAATGACAGGTGCAGAAGTAGGTAAGGTCGGGATAGTTCCAAACACCGATAAAGAACTTTGGCTAAATCAACGTGTTGGCTCATTTAGAGAAAAGACAAAATATTCGAAATGGTTTTCATATTTAATTCTTTCAACACCTGAATATCAAAATGTACTTTTAAGCACAGCAAGTGGAAGTGCTCAGCCGAATATCAGCGCAAGCCAAATCGAAAATGTAGAGATAATATTACCAAATAATGAAATAATAGAACAATTTGGCAATATTATCAATTCGTTATTTGAAAGAATAATAGAGAATTATTCACATAATCAGACTCTTACACAGGTTCGGAATAATTTATTGCCGCGGTTGATGAGTGGGAAAATTGAAATAAAAGAAATTTTTAGTAATTTTGCAAAAACATAATGTAACGGACAATGAAACATACATATATAGACATATTTTCCGGATGCGGAGGACTATCTCTCGGATTGCATAATTCGGGATGGGAGGGACTTTTTGCTATAGAAAAAAGTCCTCATGCCTTTAAAACATTAGAATTTAACCTAATAGACAAAATAAAACATTTTGATTGGCCAGATTGGTTACCGAAACAAGCTCATGACATAAATAACGTTATCAAAGACTATTCTTCCGAATTGGAAAAGTTACAGGGAAAAGTTACATTGATAGCTGGAGGACCACCCTGTCAAGGGTTTTCTATTGCTGGCAGACGCGATGAAAATGACGAACGCAATAAATTAATAGATTCCTACATAAAATTTGTGTCGCTTGTAAAACCCGACCTGATTCTCTTTGAAAATGTCAAGGGTTTCACTATGGCGTTCCGAAGTAACGCTCAAAAAGGGAAACACTATTCAGAAATAGTTACTTCAGAATTGGATAAAACAGGGTATTATGTTTATGGAAAGTTAATCAATTTTGGCGAATACGGTGTGCCTCAAAAACGAACACGCTTTATTCTTGTAGGAATGAGAAAAGATTTAGAAAATGCAAGTGAAAAAAAAGTTCACTATTTTTTTAAGCTGTTGGAACAAAACAAATTCTCATTTTTGAAAGAAAAACAACTTGATGTACAACCAACTATTAAAGATGCTTTGTCTGATTTGCTTTCGGGGGAGGTGATAGAAACTCCAGATAGAAAGGGATTTGCGAGTGGAAAGTACTATGTGGCAAAATCCAATTACCAAAAATTCGCCAGAAAAAAAACAAAACCATTTAATGTTCCTGATAGCCACAGTTTTGCAAAACAAAACCCCAAAACGGTTGCACGATTGAAATATATTCAGTTGGTTAGCTCCGAATGTAAAAACATTTCGGAAGACTTAAAGCGGCAATTAAATATTCACACACAGGTTTTAGTTCCTTTGCAGCCCAACGAGCAAGCACCAACCGTGACTTCGCATCCCGATGATATGATTCATTACTGCGAGCCACGTATCTTAACAGTACGCGAGTGCGCCCGCCTGCAAAGTTTTCCCGATGATTTTGAATTTAAAGGCAAATATACTACCGGAGGAAAACTACGAAAAGTTGAAGTGCCGCGATATACACAAATAGGCAACGCGATTCCGCCCTTGTTCGGCGAACAAGCAGGTATTGCATTAAAACAATTGAGATATGGATGATTTGTATTTTTCAGTTAAATCAGGATTAAAGGATATTATAGGTAAAGATTTAATTACCGATGACAACATTGCCATTTTTGAGTTGGTAAAAAATTCTTATGACGCCCGTGCGAATTCGGTTATTATAACTTTTGAAAATAACAAAATAATCATAGCCGATGACGGCAAAGGAATGTCTTATCATGACTTGCTAAAAAAATGGTTGGCAGTTGCGTATTCTGCAAAAAACGATGGAACGGAAGATATTGAAAAAAATATAGACGAAGAAAAACGAGAATCATATAGGGATAAAATCAAAGTTCGAAAATATTATGCCGGAGCTAAGGGCATTGGGCGTTTTTCGTGTGATAGATTAGGCGAAAAACTCACATTGACTACACGTAAAGTAAACTGCCCAATTGAACAATTAACGATTAATTGGGGCGAGTTTGAAAAAGACCAAAAAGAAGATTTTGAAAAAATAAAAATGCCTCATAGCACAATTGATTCTTACCAATTGCAATTCCCAAATGATTCTGAAACCGGAACTATTTTAGAAATAGAATATACAGAAAACTGGGATAGAGATAAAATTAAAGGATTAAAACATTCACTTGAAAAACTCATTAATCCATTTTCTGATACTACTGATTTTAGTATTGAAATTGTTAGTGAAAAAGATAAAAAATCAGATGAAGAAACAGCTATTGAACGAGATAAAATCAATGGCAAAGTTTACAATTCAATTGTTGATATATTGAATTTGAAAACCACACAAATAGATGTAAGAGTTGAACCCAATTTAATTGAGACAAAACTTTTTGATAGAGGGACTCTCATTTATCATATTAAAGAGAAAAGCAAATACAATCCTTTTATTGATAATCTAACAATAAATTTGTATTATCTAAACCATGCAGCCAAAGTAAATTTCACAACTAAAATGGGAGTGCAGCCCATCAATTATGGCTCTGTTTTCCTCTTTAAAAATGGTTTTAGAGTTCAGCCATATGGAAACACCGGAGATGATAGTTGGGGGCTTGATTTTAGGTCACAACAAGGATACAATAGATTTCTTTCGTCAAGAGATTTATTTGGTCGAGTAGATATTGTTACAAATAACATTGTTCAATTTAAAGAGGTATCAAATCGCGAAGGTGGGCTTGTTGAAACAAGTGGCTACAAGCAGTTATTAGATATTTTTTCAAAAGGACATAGACGTTTGGAAAGGTATGTTTCCGGTGTTCTTTGGGGCGAAGCATTCAAAAGGAACAAATATTTTAATTCAGAAGATGAGGCTCAAAAATTCCGTGAAGATTTATTGGCAAAAGATAAAGATTCCGATGATGTTTCAATCGCACAATCGAATATTGGAAGTAAAATTGATTTTATTCGCCTAATTAGAAGTTTGTCCGATGAAAAAGACGTTGAAATCATTGCATTTAACAAAGATTTAGTTGATTTGGTTAACGAAAATTTGGAAGATGTGCAGCCAAAATTCATTAAAGATTTAGAGAAAATTGCAGAAATTACAGGCGATGCAGAATTACAACAAACAATAACGTTAACAGAAGAAACATTTAGAAAACTACAACAGGAAAAGGATGATGCTGAAAAACGAGCAATAGAAGAAGAAAAAAAACGAAAAGAAGCAGAAGAACGGGCAAGAAAGGCAGAAGAAGAACAAATAAAAGCAGAGCAAAGAGCGAAAAAAGCAGAAGAAGACAAGATTAGAGCTGAACTTGAAAAAGAAAAGAAAGAAAAAGAACGTGTTTTGGCGGAATTAAGCAAAATTAAAGCAGAACAAAAAGCAAAAGAGGAAGAGGAAAAAAGGAAAGATGCAGAAGAAAAGAGAATGAAAGCAGAAAATATTGCAAAAAAAAGAGAAGAACAAATAAAGCGTAGCCGAGCTGCGGAAACTGTTGAATATAAAGATTTGAGAGATTCCAATCACATAATAGGGGTGTATTCTGATGATATTTCAAAGAAAATTCTTTTGTTAAAACGAAAAATGGATAACGGAGAATTGATATCCAACAAGGAATTGCTCAATTTTATTAAAGGTATCAGTTTTGCAAATGAAAAAATTTCAACATTAACCCGCTTTACTACAAAATCCAATTTTTTGGAAGCACTCCTCGAAACAAACGAAGATATTGTGAATTACATAAAAGTCTATTTAGAAGACATTTATAAAACTCTGTATAATGACATTGATATTAAATTTCTTAGTAATAATTTATCTATTGTTAAACCGTTTGAACCAATAGAGTTATGTACTGCTATTGATAACATATTGAGTAATTCAAGGAAGAAAAAAGCAACGAAAATAATATTTGAATTTTATAAGAATAATGGAAAAATTTGCTTGTCTATAAGAGATGTTGGAAAAATATTAGACAGTTCTATTTCTGATTCTAAAATGGTTTTTGAAGAAGGTGTAACTACAACAAAAGGGTCTGGACTTGGATTGAGCCATGTAAAACGAATTATAGAAGACAATATGAAAGGGGAAATAATATACAATCCTGGTTACTATACAGCACCTCCCCACAGCGGACTAAAAAAAAACGAATCATCCTGAACTTTAAATACTAAACCGACACTTTTCCCGTTATAGTAATATGGGAGATATAATGGACATAGAGATTTTAGTGAAGACATTGATTGCGGAGGTTCGAACTTTACAAAAGGAGAATGAGCTTCAAAAAAAAGCAATTGCGATTCAAGAAAAGGAGATAGCCGACTTACGCGCACGCTTGTCCCGTTATGAGCACCCTAAAACCAGTCAGAATAGCCATCTTCCTTCCAGTAAAGACCCTATCGGCACCCAAAAAGTGAACCTTCGCCAAAAGACCGGTCGTCCGGTTGGCGGTCAAAAAGGCCATGTAGGCAAAACGCTGACGATGCAAAAACCGGATGAGATAATTGCCCTTTGTTCCGATTTTTGCACTCATTGTGGGGCGGATTTGTCCGCAGAGGAAGCAAGCGTGTTGGAAGTTCGTCAAGAAATAGACCTTCCGCCCATTCGTCCCATAGTGAAAGAATATCACAAAATGCGTAAGGTTTGCCAATGTGGTTGGGTTAATGATGGTGAATTTCCGGTAGGGGTTAATTCCAGGATTAGCTATGGTTCCGGCGTTGAAGCTGCCG
>BBRT01000023.1 GCA_001417715.1 Candidatus Symbiothrix dinenymphae | reverse complement strand
CAAGCCAATACTTATAACATCTTCCAACGACCTCACTATCAATACCGGCAAGTACGGCTTGACGCGCGGCATCAGCCGGACCGGTGGCTGTTTTATGAAACGAATCAAGCATATCAATCGAACCCCAGTCGGACGACACATAGCCGCGAAAACCTAATTCACCGCGCAAGATATCGTCCATAAACCGTTTGGAAGAAACAATAGGAACGCCGTCGTAAGCACTGTAAGGATTCATAATGCTCAACGGCTGACATTCGCGAATGACATCGCTAAAAGGTTTAAGATAAAGCGAATACAAATCACGGTCGCCTCCGGCAACCGAAGCCAGATTAAGTCCGCCGCTCGGACTGCCGTGCGCCACATAATGTTTCGGTGTACAAATAACATTGTGTTCGTTAAAAGCCTTGACAAAAGCAACGCCCATGCGTCCCACCAAATAAGGGTCTTCCCCGTACGTTTCCTCTACGCGCCCCCATCTTAATTCTCTTGCCAAATCAAGGTCGGGTGAGAGTACCTGGTCGAGTCCTGCCGCTTTACATTCGGATGCTATGGTGAGAGCGGCTTTATTTATCAGTTCCGTATTGAAGGTGCTGCCGAGCGCAATTGCCTGTGGAAATACAGTAGCGCCCGCTTGCTTCAGTCCATGCAGGGCTTCTTCTGCGCAGAAGACAGGAATACCCAACCGATTGTGGCTGTCCATATACTGCCGGAACAGCACTATATTTTGGGCAGATTCTTCTACCGATAATCCGTAGCCAATCAGTACGCCATAACCCATGCCATTCACCTTGGAATGCACTTTGGCAGTGTCTATCATGTTGCCGGTTGAGAAGTACTCCATGAACAAATCCTGCATTTGCGCTGTTTTCTCTTCGAGCGTCATACGCTTCAACAAATCTGCCACACGCGCCTCCACAGGTTTGGAAGCATCTTTATAAACAGGGAGTCCGCTATTTCCCGAACACGCGGCGACTAACAGGGTAGTCAAACTAACTAAACTTTTTTTCATTGTGTATATTTTTTAAATTGTGTATATTATTTAATAAAATTATTTCCCTTTTGTGATACCGTTTTCATTGAAAGCATCTACGGAAAAGCGGTATTCCGAATCGCGGTTAAAGATACCTCCTTCGTATTGATTATCGTACACCATTATCGACTGGTTGGTTTTACCGTCAGGCAGGCTGACATTCACGATGTAACCGTCGGCGTTGGGCTGTTTGTCCCATGAAAGTGAATATCGGCGCGGGTCGGCTTCGTTTCGTCGAATTGTCAATCCGGTTATTTGCTGAGGCTTTTTGCCGGTGCCTTTTCCGAAAACCCTGAAATCGTACAGCGAGAATTTGCCGGGCAGGTCTTTGGTGTTGGTGATGCGCAGGTAGCGACTTTTGAGCGGTTTTTTCAACACGAGCAATTCGTGAACGGCGTCTTTGACATTGTCGGTGCGGTCAATGATTCTTGTCCAGTGTTCCGCATCGTCCGAGGCTTCAATATAATATTGGTAGTTGAAAGGCGCATGGGGTGCCCGAATCGTGAAGCCGACGTCAGCAAAGTTCACCTGAATGGCGTTAATTCGCTTCTTTTCACCCAAATCTATTTGCAGCCATTCTCCCGAATTACCGGTAGCGGCAGCCCACATCGATTCTATGTGCTCGTCGAAGGCGGATGCGGCATTTTCCGATAGCGACGACGCGGTTGCTTTTTTATGATACGAAAGGATGTGCCAGCCTGCTGACAGGTTGGTTTTTTCGAAATCAGTTTTCCGGTCGGGAATCACAAAGGGATAATCCGTCCACAGTGTATGTGCGTGCATATCGCCTTGTTCGTCAAAATAAACGGGGAACAAACCTATACGCCGCTCGAAGTCGTGACGAATGGATATTTTCATGGTAGCGACATGCCAATAATTGCCGTATTTATCCTGAAAGGTATGGCCATGACCGGCTCCTCCGATAAATCCTCCGGGCTTTATCGAAAATGGATTGCTCTCCACATATTTAAACGGTCCTAAAGGAGAATCGCCAACATAAACACCATCGGCATAAATCCGAAATTGTGTCCCGGGAGAGGCATATTGCAGATAGTACTTCCCTTTGTATTTCAACATGCTTGCACCTTCGTTCCAACCGATTTCATCTTTCTCGTTTTTCTCGCCCGGAATTTCCCATCCGTAAAGTTCCGTATGGTGGTCAATGACAGCAACCGGCTCTGAGGCAGATTTGAATCCCTGTGAAGGCAGAAGTTCCACACCTCGTATTGGGCTTCTGTTGGAGCAACCGTAATAAAGATAAACCCGTCCTGTTTCCTCGTCGTGAAATAAAGCAGGGTCGGTATCCCCAAATTCATATTGAGAATTTTCGAGTACTCGCCATTCGTCTTTATCAGGATTGGTGGTATAATAAATAGTTGTCTTGGCACTGGCAATGTAATACAATGTATCGCCAAGCGCAAGCACCGTAGGTGCATAATCTTCTATGATTGAAATCGTTGTACAGGGGATATACGTCCAATTCGCCAAATCGGGCGAGCTCCAATAGCCTCCCGATTTTGAAGCAAAGAGATAGTACTTCCCCTTGAAATATTCGCAAACGGGGTCGGCGGCTTCACGCCGAGCGGGATAGTTGTCCTGCGGTCGAAACCGGTACACCAAGTCCAGCGGGTTTGCCACAATCCGGTTGTTCTTTGCACCCTCCACAAAATTCTTTTGTTGCGCCAACAAATTACCGCCTGCAACCAAAACGAAGAAGGCGAGCATCCAATAGTTTCTTTTCATCATTTTCATCATTTTCTATAATCTATTTAACTAATTATTAGATTCCGATTCCCTGACCAGACCGACATCAATATACTGTGCGCCGGAAGTTTGCGATGCTTTAACAGCAACCACATTTTTACCGATTTTGAGTGTTTTTCTCAATTTCGGTGTTATTTCCATCGTGATGTAATCGTTGGAATAACCTTTTATTCCGGCAACCAAAATACCATTGATCCAAATTTCAGGGTCTTCATCATAGTAAACATACAAAAACAGGTGGTCTCTGTCGGGAATTTCCGAAAGTTCCCATTCTGTTCGTAACCAAATCTGATTGGTGTCCCATACTGTTCCGACGGGCGGTTTGCCGGGTGCGCCGCCGTTTCCGAAACCATTTTTACCCGATTTCCATGCGGAATCGTCAAAATCGGGCTTCGACCATGTTTCCGGCGGTGTTTTCAACGTGTATTTCCATTCGGTTTGAAGTTTTCGGGCAGACGGGATGATTTCCGTTCTTGTGATTCGTGCCGGATAATGTGACGAAAAATCGCCGGTTTTTTCTGCCGCTGTTGCATATTTTTTCCAAATAGAAGTATTCGTCAACATTTTAATATACACGCCGCCGACAACAGACCGTGCTTGAAAACCGCGTTGTTTGGCATCTGTCGTAACAAACCAGTCCGAAAGCGGAACACGCGACGGCGTTTCATTCACGTAATTATAGATCGGTTCAAACAGTTCGTTGAAATCCTTTTTGGATTTTGCAGGAGTGATGCTCCACAGCGCCCAGTCGATGAGTGAATTATCGGTTCTGCTATCGACCGGCAAACCGTATTTGTTCTGAACTTTTTTGTACCATGCAATTTCCTGCTCGGCAAGCGAAGCGGGAAATAATTTTGTTCCGAGAATCGCATCCCAAACAAGATTGTGTTTCATCGACCACGTTCCGGGCTTGTCATAAGCCAGTCGGGTATGACCCTCATCCGCAGCATCTTTGAGCCATTTTTTCGCATACTCTTCTGCAATTCGGCGGTATTTTAGTGCGTCGTTCTTTCTGC
The DNA here is from genome assembly GCA_001417715.1 of Candidatus Symbiothrix dinenymphae. Taxonomy (GTDB): domain Bacteria; phylum Bacteroidota; class Bacteroidia; order Bacteroidales; family Azobacteroidaceae; genus Azobacteroides; species Azobacteroides dinenymphae. The sequence continues at coordinate 126 of BBRT01000023.1, read as the reverse complement.
CCGTTTTTTCACAGAGTTGAGCGTAAGCGCCGATTCCGAGAATTGCTTTCAGCGATAAATTCGTAACGTGAGCCAAATGTCCGAACATATCCGCCGAACAAAGTTGGTTTTCAGGGTCGTAACCAT
>BBRT01000022.1 GCA_001417715.1 Candidatus Symbiothrix dinenymphae | reverse complement strand
TTGCACCCGCCGATGCCACCAACAAAAATGTATCGTGGACGAGCAGCGACAATGACATTGCAACGGTAGATGATGCAGGCTTGGTAACAGCAGTAGCCGCAGGCACAGCCACCATCACCGTTACAACAGAAGACGGCGGCAAAACGGCAACTTGCGTGGTGACAGTAATCGTTCCGGTAACGAATGTAAGTTTGAATAACGCAACTGCCTCCTTGTCGGTTGGACAAACCAAACAACTGACAGAAACGATTGCCCCGACAGATGCAACCAATCAGCAAGTTGCATGGGCGAGCAGTGATGAAACGGTTGCGACTGTAAGCAACAGCGGCTTGGTAAGAGCAATTAAAGCAGGCACAGCCACCATCACCGTTACAACGGAAGACGGAGGCAAAACGGCAACTTGTGTGGTAACGGTAACAGGCGGCGGCGGCGGCGGCAACGCCATCAACACAACGCTCCAAGACAAAATTGCAATTTATGGCATTGCAAACGGCATCGCGATTGCAACGAAAGAAGCAACACTCGTGTCAATATTCAACATTGCAGGGCAAAAAGTCTATCAATCCGTTGTGGACGGCAGTGCTGAAATTGGTTTGGATAAAGGAGTTTATGTTGTGAGAGTGGGTAGTGAAAGTCGAAAAATAATTGTAAAATAATAATAAATATGGAAACAAATAAAGATAGTTTTGAAATTACGGCGATAGTGGATACTCACGGCGTAAAAGTAGCTGAAGTAAAAGTGATTGTCAATGGGTATGAATTAGCGGTTGCTCCATATAAAAATGGAGGTTTTACGCTCAATTTGCCGAGTACTGTTTCTGCGCAATATTTGAAAAAAGAAGCAGTCGGTATAGCAAGCGACGTTAATGTCAAAACAACTGATTTTGCACGTATTGAGGCGTACAATAAAACGACCCCGGTAGGCTCCTTTTTATTCAAAACCGGTGGTAGTAATACCGGTAAAGTCATTTCACCATTTTTCTATGTTGATAGAGATGTCACCCTAAATGGGTCATATCCGCATGAAAAGGAGGAAGGAAAAACTCTAACTTGTATATGTAATAATGTATCACTAAAAAAAGGATGGACAAAAACGTATTCTATTTCAGAAACAAATTCATCCCCAAATGGCGTGACAACGAAATTAACAACTACAGAACAAAGCGGGCTGGAGTGGCACTTTGACACGAAAGAGTGAGTTTGCTATCTGCACAGCCTGTCTGAACTGTGATTTTCGTATGATTTGAGTGAAATACAAGAAACAAAATCATAAAAATCACTGAAATCATACGAAAATCAAAGTTCAGACAAAATTGCAGTAGAGACGTGGCGCGCCACGTCTCTACAGACAAAAGGATTGGCAGGATTATCAAAAAATCCTGTCAATCCTTTCATCTTGAAAATCCTGATTCAGACAAAATTGCCAATACAAAAAAGTTTTATGACTATCCGCTCTCAAGTGCCGTCCCATACGGGACAGCAATATCGTGCCATACAATTTCCTGAAGAACCATCTTTAATTTGCCAACTCTGAGATGAATTTGATGCGCACGAGGCGGATTTCTTCTTCTGTATAGTCTTGTCCGAGTTCGTCGATGGCTTCTTCTATGTCGTCGGTTTCCGAGTCTTGAAAATAGGAACAGATGTCGTTGATGTGTTCTTCGTCCATCACATCGTTGAGGAAGTAGTCGATGTTGATTTTCGTGCCGGAATAGACGATGGCTTCTATCTCGTCGAGCAGTTCGCTAAATTCCAGCCCTTTCGTGAGCGCGATGTCATCCAGAGCCACTTTTAGGTCGAGACTTTGTACAACAAAAATCTTCAATTTCGACTTGTTGGCAACGGTGCGAATGCGCAAATCTTCGGGGCGCTCGATTTCATTTTCGGTCACATGGCGTTGAATCAGCTCTACAAACTCCTGTCCGTAGCGTTTGGCTTTTCCGGCACCCACACCCGGCACATTTTGCAACTCGTCGATAGTAACCGGATAATTCGTTGCCATAGCCTCCAGCGAAGGGTCTTGAAAAATGACATACGGCGGCACACCCAATTTCTTGGACATTTTTTTGCGCAAATCCTTCATGATAGAGTACAGCACCGGGTCAACGGCACACGCTGCCCCTCCCCGCAAGGGCGTTTCGTCCCGCTCTTCATCCTCAAAATCAATGTCTTTGGTGATAAAAAACGGTATCGGATTTTTCAAGTATTCCTTACCTCCGTGCGTGAGTTTGAGAACGCCGTAATTTTCGATGTCTTTGTCCAAATACCCTGCTAAAAGTGCCTGACGGATGACCGTGTTCCAAACTTTCTCGGAGGTGTCTTTGCCCGAGCCAAACATTTCCAACTCATCGTGCTCGTAAGTAACCACGCCTGACGTTTTTTTACCTTGCAAAATGTGAATGACATGGTCGGCTTTGAACTTATTTTTCAGCACCTCAACGGTTTCCAAAATGGAAATCAGCAAATCCTGGGCATCTATTTGTGACTTGGGATTCAGACAGTTATCGCAATTGCCGCAATTATCTTCGGTATATTCTTCTCCAAAATAGTGCAGCAGCACTTTTCGCCGACAAATGGAGGTTTCGGCATACGCCCGCGTTTCTTCCAGCAGTTGTTTCCCAATTTCCTGCTCTGCAATTGGTTTGCCTTGCATAAACTTCTCCAATTTTTGCAAATCTTTGCGCGCATAAAACACAATACACCTGCCTTCGCCGCCATCGCGACCGGCACGCCCTGTTTCCTGATAATAACCTTCGAGGCTCTTGGGGATGTCATAATGAATCACATAACGCACATCCGGCTTGTCGATACCCATCCCAAAAGCGATGGTGGCAACGATGACATCCACCCGCTCCATCAAAAATCTGTCCTGATTGTCGGAGCGCTTCGCCGAATCCATCCCCGCATGGTAAGCCAACGCTTTGATGCCATTTGCCAGCAAAATTTCTGCAAATTCTTCCACCCGTTTGCGCGAAAGGCAATAGACAATACCCGATTTGCCTTCGTTTGCCTTGATGTATTTGACGATGTCCTTGTCCACATCAATCGTTTTTGGGCGCACCTCGTAATACAAATTGGAGCGGTTGAACGACGATTTGAAGACTAACGCATTCGTCATGTCGAGGTTTTTTTGAATGTCGTGCTGCACTTTGGGCGTTGCCGTAGCCGTCAAAGCAATCAGCGGGCGGCTACCTATCTCGTTGACAATCGGGCGAATACGGCGATATTCCGGACGAAAATCGTGTCCCCATTCCGAGATACAGTGCGCCTCATCGACCGCGTAGAACGACACCGGCACTTCCCTCAGAAATTCCACATATTCATCTTTTGTCAGCGACTCGGGAGCCACATACAGCAATTTCGTTTTGCCGGACAAAATATCATATTTCACGGTGTCGATAGCCGCACGATTGAGTGAGGAGTTGATAAAATGCGCCACACCGTCCTCCTCGCTGAAATGGCGCATCGCATCCACCTGATTTTTCATCAGCGCGATGAGTGGCGAAATGATAATCGCCGTCCCGTGCATCAGCAGGGCAGGCAACTGATAACAAAGCGACTTGCCGCCGCCCGTTGGCATCAGCACAAAAATATCCTTTCCATCCAACACATTGTGGATAATAGCCTCCTGGTTGCCTTTGAACGTGTCAAAGCCAAAATGCTTTTTCAATGCCTCTGTCAAAAACTCTTTACTAAACATACTGTACTTGTTTGTCCTTCATAGAGCAAAGGTATAGTATTGTTTTGATATAATCCAAATAAAAACGAAGTTTTTTTTCAAAAAAAATGTTAAATTTTCATTTGGTGCTATTTTGTTACTATACAGCACCTCCCCACAGCGGACTAATAAAAAAAACGAATCATCCTGAACTTTAAATACTAAACCGACACTTTTCCCGTTATAGTAATATGGGAGATATAATGGACATAGAGATTTTAGT
>BBRT01000021.1 GCA_001417715.1 Candidatus Symbiothrix dinenymphae | reverse complement strand
GAAGACATTGACACGCTTTTTTTCATTGACGGGACTTCGCAAAGCAAAGTCTATACAAAGCGGGAGTCCGTGCTGGCAAGTTATTTCCCGCCTGTTTTTGATTTTGAGAACTGGGTAAAACCGAGCAACAATTATTTGTATGAAAACCCCAAAGAGGGTTCGCTGCAATGGTTTTCGAGCAATAATGGAGCGGCAATTGCGTGGAATCAATCTGCCCGAGCAGCTAATGATTATTTGGTTCGGAAAATAGCCAAAGCGGTATCAGGCACTACTGCAGTCGAATTGCGGACAATGGTCGGTCCCGGCAGTATCATGGGGATTCAGTATATTCCCTGCATTGCCGGTTCGCTGTATCTGGGCGGTTTCGACCCCCTAACCGGCATATCCAACCCGCTGCGTTCCACGCGGTTCGGTGTTCCGTTCAACGATGGCAAGCCCGCTAAATTGACCGGATATTATATCTACAGGGCGGGCACCGGCGGTTATATCGAGTCGGATGGCACATTCAGCGCGAAGAAAGACATGTGTGCTATCTATGCCGTGTTGTTTAAAACCGACAGTCATATTCAATTTTTGTATGGCGACAATATTGCGACATCGCGCAATATCATTGCCCGTGCGGAGATAGCCCCTGCAACTATCGTGCAAACGAATGATTTCACGAAGTTTGAAATTACGTTTGATTATGATTCATACACTGTGCCGTTTTCATGGGAGGAATTGAATAATGATGAGTATAAAATAACAATCGTGTTTGCGTCCAGTCACCGCGGGGATTACTATGAGGGATGTCCGGGCAATACTTTGATTGTAGATAAGGTGGAGTTGGTTTATGAAGATAACTAATAATTACATTTATGAATTATGAAGGTGAAAGAAGGTATTGTAGCGTTAATTATTGGCTTTTTGTGCGCGACGGGGGGAAATGCTCAGGTATTTTGGCGATATACGATTCAGGTGGGCGAGAATCTGGGGGGCAGTTCACCATTGCCTTTGCCCGCTGAAATTCGGGCGATTGAGCGTTACTCGCCGGAAGTGTTTGCGCCGCATATTGCGCTGGAGGCTACCCGTTGGCATAATGCCCAATGGGGCGTGTCGGCGCAGATTGCATTGGACAGCAAGGGGTTTACTGTCTGCGACCGGGTCAAAAGTTTTTATACGGAAATCAAAGTCGGCGATGAACTTCAGACCGGCAATTTTACCGGCAAAAACACAACCGAAGTGCACAACATCTACATTACCGTGCCAATTACGGCAACCTATCGCGCTTCCGACCGCTGGCAAACCCAATTAGGCATCTATGCCGCCTACCTCTATCATCCGCATTTCAACGGCTCGGCTTCAGACGGATACATGCGCAGGGGTAGCCCCATCGGTGAAAAAATAGAAGTGCCAAGTGCATTGTTCGATTTTTCGGACGAACTAAACCGCTTCGATTTCGGATTGCTACTGGCTGAAGAGTGGAAATTCTACAAAAGACTTGCCCTAAGGGGGCAATTGAGCTGGGGACTGCGCTCCCTGTTCCCTGCCGATTTCACCGGCATGCCGTTTGATATGTATAATATCTATGGGATGCTTGGGGTGAGTTATGAGTTATGAGGTTGCCCTGATTATAGGGCGTTAATTTCTGCTTCTAACCATGTGAATCGTGCGGTTATCCATGTTTTCATCTCCTGCACTTTCGCATCGTAGGCCGGCAATATGACATCGCTTGTGTTGCCTAAGTTATTCCCGCTTGATGTTCCTTGCCAGCGTTTGCTGTTTTGCACTATTGACTTTCTCACGGATGCTACTTTTTCATCAATGTTAGTTAATATTTCGGCTTGCTTTGATTTGAAATACGGGAAACGATTTTTCACAAGATTCGGAAATTCCCAGCAGAAGAATAATCCCGGATCACTAATATTATCACCAAACCAAGCGACACCTTTCCATACAAAACCCGAAGAGGCTTGTTGGAATGAATTACCATAATTCCAAATCGGACCCAATTTCAGCTTTGCATCGGCGGCATTGTAGTCATAATTTAGCCACAAACCGGTGTTTTCATTTTTGGCAAGTTCATTTATTAAATACCAATCCACACTGCTTATGGTGTCCAGATGGTCTCGACAGCCGGCCAAGCCATACAGATAGGTTTCCATCTCATTGACATAGTCTTCTATGGTAATCTTTCGAGCCCCGGTTTTTCCCTCGCTTGGCTCTTTTATAGTAACCCAAAAACCACTACTCCCACCACTTGTCTGAAAATGAGAGGTATTAGGTACAGGTAGTGTTGTGTCAAGCGTCAATAAATAACCGTTATCGGTAACATTTACGCGATTTGCGGCTATCTTTATTGATTCGGTCAGTTGGTAGATTCCGCAATATGCGCCATTGATGTACAAGTTTACAAAATGGGAGCAGGGTGTCCAGCCTAATCTGCTCAACTTTCCCATTTTAAACAGTGCATCGGTGTGTAGCAATGTTGGGTCGTTGTCGTTTGCCAGCAACACCCACTCCTTATCCGCAGCCTCTCCAAACAGGGCTGTTGCGGCGTCAAGTTCTATGTTATAGGATTTTTTGTATAGACCGGAATCAGCGTCCAATTTTATTTTTACCCCACTGTTAGGCAATGGGTCTGTTGTGCTTGCTATTCTAATGGTGGCAGGCTGGTACGTCGCAGTTATTGCTGCACCGGATGCGGTCGTATTGATATTGACAACAGGTATGCCGGACAGGGTGAAGTCCTCGTTGTCGGTAAAGGTGTAAGTGGGTGTTGCCGTGGTCAAACCGGCGAAGATGTGTACGACCTCCGTTTTGCCTGCCACGAGATCGCCTTTCCACACCTGCAAATTCATGAAATAGTAGCCTGCCGCGAAAGTCTGCTCGCCTGTCCAACGACCTGCGGCTATGGCGGATGGGGGCATCGTAAATGTTCCATTCGTCGGTACCGTGCCATCGAGATTAGAGATGGTCAGCGTAACACGGTCGAGTGAGTTTGGAAATTAGATGGGGTAGGTGAAGGTTCGATTGCCTGTAACAGGTGCGAGGGTGATATTCGCCGTTGCTGCGCCTCCATCGGTTATGGTTACTCCTTGACTTCCGGCGGCAGTTGGCGTTGCTCCTGCATACGCGGTCACGGTGATTGTCCAAGTGCCGACCTCCAGATTCACTGTTTTGGTTCCGTTCACAGCAATTAATTCGGATTCTTTGGTCTCCGGTCCGGCGAAACTTATTTCATACTTTGTGATTTGAGTTGTATCCGGATACAATGTCCGGAGAGTGCTTTGATTGAAAGTGACGGTCACACTCCCGTAGCCGGTGCCACCTGTCTGATTATCATCCAACTCGGAGCATCCAACCAAGATGCCGATGCCTGCCAAAAGGACTATCCCTGCAATATTCTGTAAATATCTCATAATGCTATCTATTTCTTTATTTGTTTATTTTTTGAGCCTCTTAAATTTACGGATTTACGGTGAAAGGCAGTTCCTTTGAATAGGGTATGCCATTCTTGACGCCTGTAAAGGTGACGGAATGCTTTCGCGTATCGTAGTCGGCTGCATCAATGGTGATGCTGTCAGCGGTGATACCGGTAGGACTGCCATCAATATACCATTTCACATTAGTATATCCGGTTGCAGTTAAAGTAAGCGAGGTTGGTTCACCCTTGGATATGATGTTGTTGCCATCGCTTCCTGTGACGGTCACTTCATCGAAATTAAAGCCGATAGTGATAGTTATCGCCACAGAGCCGGTAGGAGTGGCGACTGTTACTGTTGCCACAGTACTCGTTACGGTTGCCGTCTTAGTGCCGCTCACGCTATTGTTAGTGTTGGTAATCTCCACATAGTAATAGGTTGTCCCCACCGTACTCGTAGGGGGTGTGTAGCTTGCCGCTGTTGCGGATGTAATAGGGGTGCCTCCACTTGTGCTGCTGGCGGTATTGCTATACCACTGATGTGAGAGTGTGCCGCCGTCCGATACTGTTGCCG
>BBRT01000020.1 GCA_001417715.1 Candidatus Symbiothrix dinenymphae | reverse complement strand
ATTGTTGCACTTGCTTGTTGTGCGTTTGGTGGGGTTTGCCGAATTTGTAGTCGATGATGATTGTGGCTTCGTTGGTGAATAGCACGCGGTCGGGGCGTTTGCTGACGATTTCGCCGTTTTCTTCCATTACTATTGAATGTTCTTTGTAACTTTTGTGCTGCCCGTCGAACCAATGCTCTACATGCGATTCGCGGATGGCGGTGCGGATTTGGTTGATGTAATCCTGTTTTTGGGTGGGTTGGATTAACCCTTGCGTGATGCAACTGTCGACGGTTCGTTCGATGTCTTCCTGTTGGTGGATGCGTTCGAAGATGCTGTGCATGATGTTGCCGTATAATTTGGAATTGTCGTTGCGAATCCCCTGTATGTCGTGCACGAACTCCCGTGATTTGTTGGATTGTTTGAAAATAGATTTTCCTGTTTGAAAATTTTCTGATACGAATGCGATGTTGATGGAGGGGGGGATTTCTTTCAGGGGATTGCGGGTCAAGCCCGCAATGACGGGACCGTCATTGCGGGCTTGACCCGCAATCCCTCCCGTGAGCGTGCCCATTTCCAACGGCACCTCTGCCAATTGCAACAAATCCGCCACAGTGGTGATTTCTTTGATTTCTTTTTTACTTTTTCCCAATATCATCAAATTTTGCTCGGCGCGCGTGAAGCCTACGTACAGGATGTTGAGGTTGTCCAACCAACTCTGTGCCGTTTCTTCCTGATATTCCGGCGCAAAAATTGTGTCCTGCATGATTTTTGTGTAGTTAATCGGCAGTAGGGGCAGCGTATGCGTTGCCTCTGCATGATTGTCGCACCAGACCGTTGTGCCCGGCTTGGGGTTGATATTCCAATCGCAATAGGGCATGATGACGGTGTCGCACGCCATCCACATTGGCTCCGGCGGGGATGGTGCGCGTTTTCAATTCGCTGTCCCAATACTCCAAAAAGTGCGGCAAATCACCCGGATTGTCGTTCAAATAGGCTGAAACGGCATCATAGAAAGCAAAAAGATAGGCCGATTGCCCCTCAATTACAGCCAAATTCAATTGGCGATAAAGCTCCCCAATCAATTCAAACAGCGGTATGGCGCGCAATACCCCCCAGCCCCCTAAAGGGGGAGTAAGCCCCCCAGTTGAGGGGGTGGTGAGGGCATGTTGATACAACTGTTCTGTCGCAATTTTATTTTCAGGGTCAGCCACCAGCCTAAGTGCCTCAATGATGATTTGAATGGCTTCGGACGAGTGCAGTTGGAAGGCATCGTTGGAGATGATGCTGCGGTAGGCACCCCCCTCAGGGGAGGTGGGGGGGGCTGATGCCAGATATTCCGCGAGGTCAATAATCTCTTTGTTGGTGCGCGTTAGAATGCAGATGTCGTTTGCCGGTACGCCTGCTGCCTGCAATGCTTCCAATTTGTCGAGCACGGCGGCGTTCATGGCTTCGGCGGCGGTTAAATCTTCCGGTTTTTCTACAAAATCGACTGATACATAGCCGTTTTCGCCTTTTTTGTGCTTCTGGACTACGTCTGAATAGGTTGTTGGGAATGGCGAATGTTGCGCATCGCCCCATTTGGAAATGTATAATTCGTTGAGCAGTTCGGATGCCCGCGTGAAAAAATTGTTGTTAAACTCAATCACGTTTTTTTCGCTGCGATAATTGGTGTCCAAAGTCGAAATGTTGGCGTGCAATTCATCGCCAATTTTCCCCAGAATGCGCCAATCACCGTTGCGCCAGCGGTAAATGGACTGCTTCACATCGCCCACAATGAGGCTGAAACGGTCTTCGGAGAGGATATTGGAAAGCAGTGCCTTGAAATTGCTCCATTGCAGGCGCGAGGTGTCCTGAAACTCGTCAATCATCACGTGGCGTATGTCGGAGCCGAGTTTTTCGTAGATGAAGGGTGCATCGGAGCGGTCAATCATTTCGTTGAGAAACATCGCCGTGTCGCTCAGCATAAAGCGGTTGTTTTCCTCGTTTTCAGCGGCAATTTCTTTGGAAATATCCCATATCAGCCCCAACTGGTGCAGGTTTTGCGTAATCATTTGGGCGGTTTGATATTTCTGAAAAGCGGCGATGACTTCTTCCAGCCAAGGTATCCAATGCGTTTCTGCCAGCGCAGCAATTTCATTTTTGCGCGGATGCTTGGCTTTGCCCCAAAAATCAGCCGTCGCACGGCATTGTGACACATACGAGCCAATTTCAGCCGAGTAATTGCCTCCCCCTAATTTGTTGATAAACAGCAGTCCATGCTTGGAATTGCCAAAATCGTCAAGGGTCAGCGCGTGCTCATCCAAAACGCGATTGCTGTTGTCCATCACTTGCTTAAAAGTGGTTTTGCTATTCTGTTTGATGGCTTCCTGTTGCGCTTTCAGGGTTTTGAAAATGGCAGGATTGGCTACCAACTGTTGGCGCAATTGCTTTTCGTGCTCTTGAAAAAACTCGTTGTAGATGCACTTGCTGAACTCAAACAGTTCTTTGTCGATATGCCAGTTGCGGTCGTCATCCAGTTTTTGCTCCACATAAGTCGTCAGCCAGTCGAGTATTTGCTTGTTCTGATTGGCTTTTTCAATCGTGTTGTGGACGGCATCTTGCAGCACTTTTCCCGTGTTCATCTCCAGATTGAACTTGGAACTGCGCCCAAGTTCGCGCGCCAAATTGCGCAACACACGCTGAAAAAAACTGTCAATAGTGGTGATATTCAGGCGGCTGTAGTCGTGAAGAATGGCATCCAACACAGTTTTTGCATTCTCTCGAATCTCTCTTTCTGGTAACTGGTAACTGATAACTGATAACTGTAAAGATGCTAAAAAGCCCACAGAATCAGCAGTGTTGAACGCCAGCCCATACAGTTCTGCCAAGATGCGGTCTTTCATCTCGCTTGTCGCATCTTTGGTGAAAGTGACCGCCAAAATGTGGCGGAAGTGCTTGTTGTTGCCATGCAATTGGGCTTCGAGAATGAGTTCCCTGATGTATTCCAACGCCAAAGTGTAGGTTTTCCCCGAACCGGCGGATGCTTTATAAACTTTTAATCGCGACATATTGTTTAATTTGCGACAAAGATACGAAAAAAAGTTACCAGTTACCGGATTGCGGATAGTCCGTTTATTTGTCGTTAAAGACAAATTGCAGATTTTGCTTGCGGTAATGCCTAAATTTGCCATCGCTGCTTATGAGCGGATTTTTTTCACAAATGGCTTGGGCTATAATCAACCGGTCGCTTGGGTCGTTATGCTTTTCCACACGCACAAGCTTGGAAAAGGTAATGAGATGCTCTCTTCGGACATATTTGATTGTTATATTCCATTCATTTTCAATAGCATCTACAATATCTTGCGCCACTTTCCATTTTTTATGTTTAATTTTACTTGCCTGAAAAAGATGAATCAGTTCTTTAACACTTTCAGAACTAATGTAAAGTAGATTGGCATAATTATCTAAGATGTGCATGACATTATTGGACACCAACTGCCTATCCTCATTTAGAGATATAAATATATTTGTATCAATTAGATAGCGCATGCTGACTATTTTAAGACAGCTCGTCTGTCCATTACTGTTAATAGACCGATAGGGTTCTTTTCCCAAAAATCAGTAACTCTACCTTTCCTTACATGAACAAACTTGTCGTGCGCTGCACTTACTTCTTTTTTTACTTTTACTGCTACTGTTGCCATAATTTTCTATTATTAAATTTTGCGCAAAGGTACGAAACTTTTTTGTATTCGCCGAACAGAGGTTACCAATTATTCCTCAAAAAGCTCCTCAAGGTCAATTTCCAGCCCTTTAAAGATGGACACCGGCACTTTGCCTGTAAATTCGTAGGTTGTGCCGTCATCGTATTTACCGTCATCTTGCAACAGGAAGACGGTAAGCCCCTTTACACGTGGGTAAACCACCCAATATTCCCTTACGCCGGATTCTTCGTAGCGTTGGAATTTTTCCTGCAAGTCGCGCTTCGCCGTCGATGGCGATTGCACCTCCACAATCAGATCGGGGGCACCAATGCAACCTGCCTCATCTATTTTTGTGCGGTCGCACACCACACAAATATC
>BBRT01000019.1 GCA_001417715.1 Candidatus Symbiothrix dinenymphae | reverse complement strand
AGTTTTCCCGGCGACTTGCTTCCATATAACAACAGCTACCCGCTTCAGAGAATGTTTGATGGCATCACAGTGGTCGATAACACTTTTGGAAGCGAAGAAGGTACCGGCAAAAGTTGTGTAACCATAGACCTTGGCGTCGAAGTTATTCTCAGCCGTTTGGTTGTGTTTCAGCGTATCGGCAATAATTATATATGGGCTTATGGCGTAGGTAATCTCAAGGACTTTGAATTGTGGGGCTGCACAAGTTTGACATTGGTGGAGGCAAACTGGGAAGCCAACTGGGTGCTGTTGATGGACTGCCATTCCGTTAAACCATCAGGACTACCGAGTGGCCAGCTCAGCGACGAAGACAGAGAACGCGCGACTAATGGCGAAGAATTTATTCTACCTCTGGGCACCCCTAAAATACGCTATTTCAGGGTCAAGCGAAACCGCTGCTGGGACGGCTCCACCTCTGTGTGGTTCCATTGTACTGAAATGACATGGTACGGAGACCCAAGATAAATTAAAAATAAAAAATAAAAAATTAAAAATAAAAAATTAAATAGTTATGAAGACAAATAAAATAGTATTGTTTTTTGCATGCATTGCAATGTATGCCTGTTCAGATATGAACGACCTCAGTGACAAGTTTTTTGAGCGTGGCGAAACCGTTTATGCGGCTACCGTCGATGCGCTTGAATGCAGAGCAGGACACAACCGTATCTTGATAGCACTCACCATTAAAACGCAAAAGATAGAGACAGTGCGCGTTTATTGGAACAACAATCAGGATTCGACCGATGTGCATATCGGCAGCAAAAGCGGCTATTATACGGCTATACTCGAAAATATGCCCGAAAATTCTTATCTCTTTACGCTGATAAGTTTCGACAAAAAAGGCAATCGTTCCTTAGTAACCGAGGTTGAGGGTTATTCGGTAGATTCCGTATATTTAGCCAATAGTGTAAGTCGCAAAATCGCAAACGCCACGCGCGACATGGCAAGGACGGGTACTATCACTTGGTATACTAAAATGAGCGAAGACCTCGTGTATTCAGAAGTGAAGTACAAGACCCCTTCGGGCGATTTCCGTGTAGAACGTATCGATGCCGACTCACCGACACTCGCTTGCCCCGATATTAAACCCGGCGAGATTTTTGAATATCGTTCGGTGTTCTTGCCCGCTAACGGAGTTGATTCGTTAGCAGGAGAGTGGCAGAGTTATAATACGCCTTTCATCTATCAATACCCCCGCACAGGTTGGACAGCCGACGCTCGTAGCTCTCATAATGTAGGGGGGTGGGACCCACCTGCTTCAATGTTCGACGGTCTGGCGAACACAGGTTGGAACTCTCTTGCTCCCTCGCCGCTACCACAGTGTTTTGTTGTCGATATGCAAGAGAGCCTTCCTATCCACCACATTGAACTGATGAGAGACCCGGGTAATACTTTCTACAAAGATATTGAGGTCTATCTCAGCGAGACGCCCATTACTCCCGACGTCTATCAACCGGCATGGGGAGCGCCTGCTGTTGCCGTCGAAATAACGTCTAACGAAAGGGTTTGTCCTATTTACCTTCCTTCCGGAAGCGCCGGTCGCTACATTGTGTGCTATTTCCCGACTTCAAACCTCGATACATACATCTATTGTAGGGAATTTAATGTGTTTGGATATTAAAATGTAATAATAATAATAATAATTAATTTTAAGAATATGAATAAGAAAATGAGTGTTATTTTTTGTTGTCTGCTAAATGGCTTTTGTTGTTTATCGCAGCAACTTGTCAGTATTGATTTATCGAACAAAGGGCGTACTTATGAAGGCTTGGGCGGATTGAGCGCCGGAGCAACATCCCGTTTGTTGATAGATTATGAAGAGCCTTATCGCAGTGACATTTTGGATTATTTGTTTAAACCGAAATTCGGGGCAAGTCTTCAACATCTCAAAATTGAGATTGCCGCTGATGTGAACGCCGGTCCCGGCGCAGAACCTTCTCATGCAAGAACGAGAGAAGAATATCTGAATCCTCAATCCCAGTATTTTGACAGAGGATATGAGTGGTGGTTAGTGAAAGAAGCCAAGAAACGGAATCCCGATATAAAATTAGATATTCTGGAATGGGGAGCGCCCGGATGGATAGGCGACGGTAAGTTTTACTCGGATGATAATATCGATTACCAAATCAGTTTTATCAAAGGCGCTAAAAAATACCATGATTTGGACATTGATTATGTAGGCATCTGGAACGAGCGGATGTATGATACGGAATATATCAAGCGGTTTCGGAAAAAATTGGACCAGGAAGCCTTATCACAGGTTAAATTAGTTGCTGCCGACTTAGACACGAAGCGTGCTGCTTGGATGATAGGAGACGACATGTTGCAAGACAAAGACCTGATGGCTCCGTCAATGTGGTAGGAGGCCATTACATTGAAAGATCGCATGCCTACAAAAGTCCTGAAAAGTTACAGCAACTGGGCATTCCTCTGTGGAACACCGAAGCTGGTCCCTGGCGAGGAGACTGGAAAGGTTTTGGCGAATTGGCAAAACTTTTTAACCGCGATTATATTGAGGGAAAGATGACTAAAACGATAATCTGGAGCCTGATTACATGCTATTATGATATGATATTTCAAAGTTCGGGATTGATGAAAGCGAGTACGCCCTGGTCGGGATACTATGAGGTTCATCCTGCAATATGGGCGGTTGCACATACGACACAATTTGTCAATCCCGGCTGGAGCTATGTCGATGATGGTTGCGGATATTTGGAAAAAGGTTCTTATGTGACCTTGTCTGCCGATTCAAAAAACAAAAATTTCAGCATTATTATTGAAACGATGGATGCCGCCGAGCCTCAAAAGGTAAGTTTTCAGTTGCAGAATACCGACATCAAGAATTTGAAGGTTTGGAAAACAACAGTAGAAGGAGATGTTTTCAAGCAGGAAAAGGACCTAAAAGTGAACAAAACATCCAGCAATCGTACTTTCACCCTTCTTTTGTCTCCCAAATCAGTTTATACGATTTCCACAGAGAAAGGTCAAACGAAAGGAATATCAGATATACCTGAATCCAAACCATTTCCTTTTCCTTATTTGGCGGATTTTGAAGGTGACAAAATAAACGGAATGCCCCGCTATTTTTCCGACCAGAGCGGCGCCTTTGAAGTAGTGGAAAGGGAAGACAAGAAAGGCAAATGTTTACGTCAGGTTATTACCCGTCCCAGTATAGAGTGGGTTGGACAACATGACGTTCGTGGCAAAATAGAAGTTCCATCAATTAACCAAACTGTCATCGGAGATTCTGCGTGGAGGGACTACAGCGTGAAAACGGATGTCTGCTTTGTTGAGCCTTACAGTGAAGCTTTTGTGATAGGGCGAATTGTTGAAATAAATCACTCACAAAGACCGGCAGACGCTTATTATTTTAGATTAAAATCTTCCGGACATTGGAGATTGAATGTCGGCAGTAAAACATTAGCATCGGGATGGCTTCCGGTAACGCTGAAAACGTGGAATACCCTAGCACTGTCTATGAAAGATACAAAAATAACCGCCTCCATCAACGGCACAGTGCTAAGCGAGGTGGAAGACCCTACTTTAAAGCACGGCATGGTCGGCATTGGGAGCAGTTTTCATAAGGTCGATTTTGATAACTTTCAGATTGAATGAGTAAAAAATTTCAGGGCAACCGCATCAAAATTCATAACTATTTACTACCTTTGCACTCATAAATATAAATAAAAACAATATGGCAACACCCATCATTAACGCCGATAAAATTGCAAAGCATTGGACAGACACGTCCGATGACGACTTTGCAACTATGGAGGCGATGCTTGCAACCAAGCAGTACAATTGGGCACTGTTTCTCGGACATATCGTCCTTGAAAAACTGCTCAAGGCATATTATGTGAAAGTAAAATGCCAGCACGCGCCGCTGCCGCACAATCTTTTGCGTCTTGCTCAAGACAGCAGTTTGATACTCACCAAGGAACAAAAAATATCACTTGCAAAAATTACAAATTTCAATATCAACGCACGGTATGATGACTATAAACGCGATTTTTATACTA
>BBRT01000018.1 GCA_001417715.1 Candidatus Symbiothrix dinenymphae | reverse complement strand
TTGATGAAAGACGACCCGAATTTCGGCGAGTTGAACAGCGACCTTGTGTTTGGCGAAAAGGCAACAGAGTATGGTGCCATCAGCGGACCGAGTTATACGATTGTGTTGGACACAGCCACGCTCCGGGCGTATGGGAAGATGGATAGTGTGAATTTGGGTCATTTGGAGGGTTTTGAGGATTCAGTGGTTTACTACACTGAGCAGGTGAATGCCTGGCTCGGTCTTTTGGCACAAAACGAAGCCGCCAAATTAGCAGGCGAGTATCCGAACAACATCAGCTTTGGCGCAGGCGTGGGCAGTGTAGGCGTCAGCACCTCCCACGACACGATTTACTCGTATGGTTCGAGCTACAATCGCACCCACCGCGCGTATATACCTGCGCACGAAGAAGCGAAAATCAGCGGCGATATGGTGTCTGCACGACAGGCTTCAGGAGGATTACGCACAGTAGTGAACGAAGCAGGCGGAGGAATTACCCCAATTTCCGCAGTCCCAGCAGTCCCCACAGTCAATACCTCTGCCCTCAGAGCATCCGGCTCTTCTGCTGTGTTGCAACCTTTCGCAGGAGGAAACCGGATGATTCATTTTGCTAAAAAGCTGAATACGGATTTGCTCGAGGAAGGTAGCTATTCGGTTGTTTTGGCTGACCGGGGCACCGGAACGCAAGCTGCCGGCACTGTTAACATTGGTGCTGACGGTGTTGGTGAATTTCAGGGTATTTTAGAAAATGCCGATGACGATATTCCTTTTGACCCGTTGCGTTGGAGAGAAGCACTTGTTTCCGGCGGGGATATTTCTTTCTGGGACATGGACATTTATCTCTATTATGAGGAAGAAGAAGAACTTTTCGATTTCTTTGATGACGACGTGAATGCCGGTGAGGACTACGATTTTGAAGCCGATAGCATTTTTGTAGAAAACTATTTTTTAACAGAATTTGGCGACTATGAAGAAGGCTACGAAGAACGTTATGAATGTCACTATACAGACGAAGACAAAATTGAAGTCGATAGGCTGCTATTGACTCCTGAAACTCCAATAGTTAGAACATCATCTGCACCTATCTTAAGAGGTCCAAAGAAGAAAACAAAAACGCTAAAAGAGGCCGCACACGATGCCGCCAGAGATGCCGCTAAGAAAGCAGTGGATAAACTGCCTGAAGACGCTGAGAGCGGACGAGTAGCTTATACCGCTGCCATTGCTGCTACCAGAGCCTATCAAAAAACCTTTGCCGATAAAGGAAAAGTAAACTATAGTAGTCGAGATCTGGCATTTGTCTGTGGCGCGGCGGCTGTTTCTTCTATCGCCGAGAGGGAGCATTCTGAAGCAGAACAGATAAAGCTGGGTGCTAAAGCGGTTTTCGACTGTGCCCGTAAAGCAAAAGTAGGTGCCCAGGAAGCCTCCGAAATTGCCACTAAGTTTGTTGTTGCCGTATTCAAAGATGGTGATGCGAGTAAGATGAAAAAAACAGAGATAAACGCCATCGTGCAAGTAATGAAGCTCAGTAATACCAGATACGAATCCACTAAAACAGCCGCAGAGAAGAAAAAAGCGAAACAACATGCAGAAGCTATCGAGAAATCCACCAAAGAAGTCGTGGACTACAACAAAATAACAGCAGCTATCGTTGCGGAAGTGACCAAATCCGCCGGTGCAGATGCCGTTAAAGATGTTAAACAAAGAGTTGACAAGGCTTATAGTCAGGCGAAGGCAAAATGGGTCATTTGGAAATTAACTACCGAAAGAAAGAGAAAACTGGAGAAAAACCCTACTAATGTTGCTATCTTTGCCGCTTCTGTAGCCGCCGCTTCTATAGAAGCGGAAAGGGAACCTAAGGGACGAAGAAGTGCGAAATCTATAGCCAAAAAATCTGCCGAAAAAGCTCTGGCGCTTGCCAATGCAGTCTCTACCGCTATGGGAGGCGGCGCCATTACAAGGCAATCGCCAGCCTACGCAGCTTATCGAAAAGGTTCTACACTGGGATATAAGAAGGGTGTTGCTAACCGCCCTACTGCCGAAAAACGACAGGATGTTCGTGGTGATGGCACTTGTGCCTATGGGGCAATAGCGACTGCACTTAAGGTAAAAAACAGACCCGCAGGGGCAACTACTGTTGCCGTAAGTTTTCTGGATGACATACAGCCACTCTTAAATGATGCTGCTGACCGAATTGAAATGTTAGCGACTGCTGATAAGAAACGCGGTTATCGACCCACTGCTGCCGAAGCGGCTAAGGCTAGTAGATTGAATCTGAATAGAGGCGATAAGTTTGGCGAGGGCGATGACGAACTTAACCACTGGAATAGAATGATAGAAAAGGATAAAAACAAAGACGGACCTCACAACATACATGAACTGTGTGAACAGATTAGGACTCCGGGCGAAGTATGGGCGGATGACTATATAATAGGACATATTATGAAGATAAAACGAACTGATATTGGTATATTTTTGGATGAACATGGAGGTAACGGTATGTTTGACTATGATATAACGCATCCACGCACGGAAGAAGGTATTAATATTTATCACTCAGGTGGTGACCATTATAACGCAATCATTCCTGCCAATGTGAAAGTTACTTTTACTTATCCGGTAGATATGGACGACGACCCTACAGGTAAACAAAGACCGGTACACTTAGTGACGATGAATTTTAACGATAAAGGAGATGGTATAACCCCCTCCACGGGCACTCCTATCACACAGCCCGCGCTGGATAACCCTGTCCCATATTCGTTCGATCCGGCCGTCGCCCTTTCCAGGGTGCTGCCGAAGCCTGCCGATACACCAAAGGCAGCAACACCGGACAACAAGACACCGAAAGTGACAGCTACTTGCAAAAAGAAGGGCGGCAAAAAGAAGGTATCACTTGCCCCCCTGCATTCTTCAGATGCCGATGACATGCAAATTGTTGAAAATGAGCCTTGCATTGATGCGTGTGATATAGATGAGAAAGATAAATACGACAGCGACGGCGATGGCGAACCGGACGCACCCGGCGGCGAAGCCCAGCAGACGAAGGCGAAGGAAGTATTGAATGTGTTTGCCGACGTTACCAGCGCTGCTCGCGACCACAAAAAAGTAGGAGAATTTAAAGGTGCGAGCATGGGTATTAACGTACAGACGATAGAGATGGATAATACCTCAGACGGCGTATTCGGCGGTGCTTCAGGAACTATGATGGTCAGCGACTTTAATAATTCTGTTGCTCTGCGCGGTTCTTCCATTGGCACCGGCCTGGAATTAGACCAGGAGACAGGCGATACAGACAACTCCTCGGATGGCTCAACCACCGACCGCACGCAAAGCTATTCATTGGGCTTTGTGCTGGCAGAAACAGGCAACACCGACGAGTTGAGCGTAGATTATGGCATCGACCCGCTGTCGGGAACATACATGTTCCGCCTGCGTGGCGGGCGCACCAGCTGCCCGTATGAAGGCGAGCGAAAGACGAAGTTCTACGCAAAGGATGAGTACACCCTCCATCCGGCAACGATGAAGATAGAAGTGCCAAAGCTGGAAGTGGATAATGCCTACCGGTCGGACATCCCGACGGATGGCCAAGGCGTGTTCACACTGAAGCTGCAGAACGAATCAGAATCGCACGAAACGGGCTATTTTGTCCTGAGCGTGGATGAATCAAGCAATCCTTATGGCGCAGTGGTTAAGATGGACGGCGAACCATTAGTTGAAGGTCGCAACTTCACGGTACCGTTTGGCACAGTCGTCCCGAAGACGGTGACCATAGAGCGCGGCGAAGGCGACAGCTGCGTGCACAACATACGCCTCATATTGGCTTCGGAATGCGACGGCTCGGCATCGGATGACGTCACCTTGACGGCATCGTTTTTGCTGGAAGACAGCGAAGTGCGCCTCAGCACGCCGAAAGGCGACAACTGGGTTCTCAACGGCACCGATGCTGATGCTACACTCCCGTTGCTGATTACGGATTATGATGTGAACAAGCCGAACTTCGGCTATATCGAACTGCAGTCGCGCTCCGCGAACCAAAGTTGGCAAAGTGCCTTGTCGGTGACGCGCTTTTATGCGGCAAAT
>BBRT01000017.1 GCA_001417715.1 Candidatus Symbiothrix dinenymphae | reverse complement strand
GGTCGTGGTGGGTCCCGAAGACCCATTGGTGCAGGGCATTTATGACTTTTTCAAAAACGATGCCGCTTTGAAAGCCATTCCGGTGATTGGACCCTCCAAACACGGGGCGCAATTGGAAGGCAGCAAGGATTTTGCGAAGGCGTTTATGATGCGTCACAATATCCCCACAGCACGTTATTTGAGCGTAACAGCCCAAAATGTGAACGAAGGCATCGCCTTTTTGAAAAACCAAAAAGCCCCCTACGTGCTGAAAGCCGATGGCTTGGCTGCCGGAAAAGGGGTGCTGATTATCAACAACTTAGACGAAGCCATTCGCGAACTCGAAGCGATGCTCAACGGCAGTTTCGGCAAGGCGAGCGAAACGGTGGTGCTCGAAGAATTTCTGGCGGGCATCGAATGCTCGGTATTCGTGCTGACGGACGGCACGCATTACAAAATTCTGCCGGTTGCCAAAGATTACAAACGCATCGGCGAAGGCGACACCGGGCTCAACACAGGTGGCATGGGTGCTGTAAGTCCCGTTCCGTTTGCAGATAAGGCGTTTATGCACAAGGTGGAAGAGCGCATCGTGATTCCAACGGTCGAAGGTTTGAAATCAGAAAACATTGACTACAAAGGATTTATATTCATCGGATTGATAAATGTGAACAGCGAGCCGCTGGTGATTGAATACAACTGCCGCCTGGGCGACCCCGAAACGGAAGTGGTGCTCCCGCGCATCCAATCCGATTTGGTGGATTTACTGCAAGGTGTAGCACAAGGCAATTTGGCAGAAAAAGAACTAAAGATTGACCCGCGCACGGTCGCCACCGTGATGCTGGTGTCGGGGGGGTATCCGGGCAACTATGCCAAAGGAAAACCGATCACAGGGTTGGAAAATGTCAAAGACAGTTTGCTTTTTCACGCAGGCACCCGGCAAGAAGGGATTGTGGGTCAAGCCCACGACAACAATCATCAAATCGTGACAAACGGCGGGCGTGTGATAGCCGTCAGCTCCTATGGCGACACATTGGAAGTTGCTTTAACTCAGTCGTTTAAAAACGTAAACTCAATCACTTTCGAGGGTAAATACTATAGAAAGGACATTGGCTTTGACTTAACTAAAAAAAATGAACGTGCGAAACATCCCTAAAAATTTCCTTTCAGACCGCCTGCTGGTCATTTTGTCGCTGATAACTTTTGTGGCGATGCGGTTGGTTCTCTGCGACGACCTGTTGTCGCCTGCGATGTGGGCTGCTACCGGCATTCAGGCTGTGGTTGCACTGCTGCTATTGACATTGTCGCAGAGTTTTTTGGTCATTAGCCAACGCACATTGCTACCCGCGTTTTTCTATCTACTATTTGCGAGCACAAGTCCCAAATATTTTGAGGAATGGCAAGGCAGCCTGATGGCATTGCTAATTTTGCTTGGTTTTTACGCGCTGTTTGCCACCTATCAACGTCCCAAATCGCAGGTGAGCGCACTCAACATCGCCATTCTGCTCACTCTGGGCAGCTTTGTGTGGACTCCCATGCTGTATTTTTTCGCGCTGTTTTGGTACGGGTTATATCGGTTTAAGAGCCTGAATATGAAGACTTTTTTTGCCACTTGGATGGGTGTTTTGGTCATTTATTTTTTCATTGGCACATGGAGTCTGTTTCAAGATGACTGGACAATTTTTCAGAGCTATGTGCCAACTTTTGATACACGATGGGAATGGAATTTGGATGTGTTTTCGATAAAAGAATGGGTGGTAATTGCGTATTTGGGATTTTTGTTTCTGCGTGTGGGGGGCGATATTTTCATGTCTGCCGTATCGGAAAAAATACGCACAGCCACCACTTTGGGCTATCTCTATTTCTTTGCGCTTGCCGTATTCATCTTTTTTGGAATGCAAATTCAGACGGATTATGCTTGGCGGCTGATTATTTACATACCTATCGCACTGTTGATTGCCCACTATTTCACATTGTCGGAAAATAAAAATTCCGGCTGGCTGTTTGTGCTCACGATTGCCGTGTTTGTAGTGGCTCTAATTGACGATTATGTGCCTCTCAACGACTTGCTGGATAGGAGCCAAACAGGTTTCAAAACGCTGTTTGAAAACTATTTTAACTAAAAAAGATGCGCATCGTTGGAGGAAAATATAAAAGTCGGCGTTTCGAGGTGCCAAAAACGTTCAAAGCCCGCCCCACAACGGATTTTGCAAAAGAAAACCTGTTCAACGTTCTCTCCAATCTCATTGATTTAGAGGATGCTGTGGCATTAGATTTATTTTCAGGCACGGGCAGCATCAGCTTTGAACTGCTCTCCAGAGGCTGCCAAGAGGTCATCAGCATAGAACAAGACTGTGCCCATCACGTCTTCATCAAAAAAGTGCAATCGCTCCTGAAAGACGAACATCTGAAAGCAATAAAAACAGACGCATTTCGCTTCCTGGAAACCACCAAACAAACATTTGACCTGATTTTCGCCGACCCACCCTACAGCCTGAAAGACTTGGAAAAAATCCCCGAAATAATCCTCTCCAAGCCGCTATTGCGCGAAAACGGCATCTTAGTGATGGAGCACCCCAAAGAATACGACTTCTCTCCCCTGCCCCACTTTGCACAAAAGCGCACGTATGGCGCAGTAAATTTCAGCATTTTTTTGTCTGAATTGTCATTGCGAGCTTGACCCGCAATGACAGTTTTTTTAGTCTGTCCCTCAAAATCATAACTCATAACTCATAACTATTTAGTAATTTTGCACCCGTTAGCAGTATCAAAAAAATAATGGAAAAAGTTGAAATTCTTGTTGCAAACGAAGGTCATGTGGGCTACGTGCCGCTGATTTTGGCTACCATCGAAGCCGCCGCCAAAGTGCGCGGAACGGGCATCGCATCACGTACCACGGAGTATGTGGAGCAAAAAATGCGCGAAGGCAAGGCTATCATCGCCTTTGTCGATGGCGAATTTGCAGGCTTTTGTTACATCGAAAGTTGGGGAAACACGCAGTACGTCGCCAATTCGGGGCTGATTGTAGTGGACAGGTTTCGCGGACACGGCTTGGCAAAACACATCAAGCAACGTGCCTTCGCACTGTCGCGCGAGATGTTTCCCGAAGCCAAATTGTTTGGGCTGACATCCGGAGCCGCCGTGATGAAAATCAACACGGAACTGGGATATGTGCCGGTAACATTCGCCGATTTGACCGATGACGAGTCCTTCTGGCGAGGCTGTCAGGGCTGTGTCAATCACGATGTACTTGACCGCACCGACCGGCGGTATTGCATTTGCACGGCGATGTTGTTTGACCCGAAGCGGGTAGAGAGTAAAAAATGAACGATAAAAAATAGACGATATGAATGTAGATATGGCTTATACGTTTCGACAAGACGAAGACCCAACGGATGCACAATTGGCTCAATTGATGAGAGAAGTTGGCGAAGAAGTTCGTAGGAGTAGAGCAAGAGGGGATGAAAACCTTCGGCAAATGATGATTAAAGAATATAAATCCGCAGAAGAAAGAGCAAAAATTCTTTTCAAAACACAAAGAAAATGAAGAAACCTGAACTAATCATTATTGCCGGTCCTAATGGTTCGGGGAAAACCTCCATTACGGGCAAAATTCTCAAGCACGAGTGGATTGATGGGTGTGTCTATATCAATCCTGATAATATCGCTCGTGACTTGTTTGGCGATTGGAACTCTCCGGAGGCTGTTCGAAAAGCTGCTTGCTATGCTACTGAACAAAGAGAAAAATGCCTCGCAAATCACGAAGGACTTATCTTTGAAACAGTCCTGTCTGCTCCCGACAAATTAGAATTTATTCAACGGGCATACGAATTGGGGTATTTCATTCGCTTGTTTTTTGTTGGAACAGACCATCCCTCCATCAATGCTTCTCGCATAGCAAACCGGGTTTTAGAGGGAGGGCATGATGTTCCTATTGCAAAAATAGTAAACAGAT
>BBRT01000016.1 GCA_001417715.1 Candidatus Symbiothrix dinenymphae | reverse complement strand
ATACGGATTTGAAATTTCTTCCGGCTATACGGAAGCTATGCAAGCAATCAGTAACTATTACCTGTATGAAATACGTTATGGAATATTTAGTTTTTGTGTGCTAACATTTATTGGCTGTTTTTCACTCCTGTTTTTCTTTGCTAAAAAAGATTTTTATCACGCATTTCTCTTGTTTATTCTGCTGCCTGTTTTATTTATGGCTTTCAAAGAAGGGTTTGTCAGAGCTGATTGGATGCATTCTCAGTGGTTTTTTATTCAATTAATTCCAATTATTCTTTTTCTCATTCTCTTTTTTGCAGAAAATGCACACATTGCTTATTGCCGTATATTACAGGCTTTTACTGCTTTTATCATACCCATAACAGCCGCTGTGGTTGCTTCTGTGGAGCATCCCTCTTACAACAACACCATAGGAAATTTATTACTCCCTACGAGTGCACTGATAACCGAATATAAGCACGATATTCAGGATGCGTACACACCACTGCCTGCTGCGTTTCTGAATCAGGCAAAAGACAAAACAGTTGATATTATGCCTATAGATATAGCCTTGTTATGGGCTTATGACTTGAATTGGACACCACGTCCTGTTTTTCAATCCTGTTCTGCCTACACGCCGATGTTAGACAGTATCAACGCACAACATTTTAAGAATGACAAAGCACCGGATAATATCATTTACTCCTACAAATCAATTGATGGTCGCTACCCTTTATTTGATGAACCGGCAGTGTTCCGAACTTTATTGGAAAATTATGATGTGCAAACAGTGGATGATTATTTGATTTTGCAACATCGTTTGGAAAAAATCACGCGCCATTATACCCCTGTCAATCAGGGAGTTTGCCCTGACTGAAATTATTTGCTATTTTTTCAGATATTTCACTGTGTAACTCACTGTGAAAAAGCCGATAACGAGTGCCGTTAGCAGGACGTAGAGCAAGTCCGGAAACTGCACGCGAACGGGGTAGGCATCCATCGCAAAAGCTCCGGCTGCTCCGAATTTAATCCACCCGAAGTGCTGCTGCCCCAAGCAAATCAGCACACCCACAATGATGCCTGAGAGTGCGCCAAACGCGGAAATCATCCAGCCTTCCAGGAGAAAAATGCGCGAGATGAGTTGGTCGGTGGCACCCATTTTGCGGAGCGTGGCGGTGTCTTCGCGTTTGTCCACCATGAGCAGCGACAGTGAGCCGATGATGTTGAACAAGGCAATCAGCAGGATGAACGTCAGGATGAAAAAAATCGCCCATTTTTCAATATTCATCATCTTAAGAGCGGCTTCCTGCTGCTCGTAGCGGTCACGTACGCGATAATCTGTCCCGATGGTGTGCCGGATTTTTTTCTGCACATCTGCCGGATTCGCATTGGATTTGAGTTTTATTGCCAGCGCACTCACCTCCTTGTCGTAGTCTAACAGGCTGCGTGCCAGCGAAATAGGGGCAATCAGGTAATGCTCATCATACACCTGCTGCCCAACCTGAAACAGTCCACTGATATAGGTGTAGGCAGTGTTGCAAGAGGCAAGCGGGTTTGCCATATTGATTTGCCCTTTGCGCTTGGGCACATAAATATCTATGGGATAGACAAATCCGTAATAAATTCCGAGTTTGGCGGCAACACCTACGCCAATAGCCGCCAAATTGTTGATACTGTTGCTCAATTGAAATTCGCCGTCCACCATCACACTGCCAATCTGAGCCAGTTCGCTGAAGTTGTCGGACACGCCACACATCATCACAGGCACTTGACGTCCACGATTTGCCACCATCACCTGGTCTTCCAATATTTCCGAAAGCACCTCAATTTCCGGAAATTGGCTGATTTCGAGAAATTTATCGGTCGTTGGGTCAAACACCTTGCCCTGCACGGGTGTAATTTTCAATTCAGGGTCAAACCGGCTGAACGTCCCCGCAATAAATGTCTGAAAACCATTGAGCACCGAAAGGGCGCAAACCGTTGCTAATGTGGCAGTTGCAACACCACAAACAGCCACCGTGGAGATGATGTTGATGGCGTTGTGCGATTTCTTGGAGAAAAGGTAACGCTTCGCTATGTAAAATGAAACGTTCACTTTTGAAGCAATTGGTCGATTTTTTCCAAATAGTCGAGCGAGTCGTCCAGATAAAAAATCAGTTCGGGAATGACTCGCAGCTGTTTGCCCGCCCGTTGCCCGAGTTCAAAGCGGATGCTTTTTTTACTCTCTTGGATGTTGCTCAGCAGTTCCATACCCCTTTCCGAAGGGAAAAAACTGAGATAAGCCTTTGCCACGCTCAAATCGGGACTGATGTGTACCCGCGTCACAGACACCATGACACCGGGCATCAACTTGGTTTGAACCAGAAAAATCGTGCTTAAATCCTTCTGTATCAACCGTTCTATTTTTTGCAATCTTGTTGAATCCATAATCTAATTTTTTTTCGCAAAGGTAGTACTAATTTATAAACCTTGCAAAAACCGCGCCGTGTGTCCCACGCCGGACTTCGCTAATTCTTCGGGCGTGCCTTCAAAGAGTATCTGTCCCCCACCCTTTCCGCCTTCGGGACCCATGTCAATAACATAATCGGCGGATTTTATGACGTCGAGGTTGTGTTCGATGATGACCATCGTGTTGCCCTTGTCCACCAAGCGATTAACTACGTCAAGGAGCACTTTGATGTCCTCGAAATGCAGCCCTGTGGTGGGTTCGTCCAAGAGGTAGAGGGTGTTGCCGGTGTCTCTTTTGGACAGTTCGGTGGCGAGTTTCACGCGCTGACTTTCGCCGCCGGAGAGGGTGGTAGACGATTGCCCAAGTTTGATGTAGCCCAGCCCCACATCTTGTAACACCTTGACTTTGTGATAGATATGCGGGATATTCTCAAAAAATTCGGTGGCTTGATTGAACGTCATGTCGAGCACATCGGCGATGGATTTGCCGCGGTAGCGCACTTCGAGCGTTTCGCGGTTGTAACGTTTGCCGTGACATTCCTCGCAAGGCACCATCACGTCGGGCAGGAAGTTCATCTCGATAGACTTGTAGCCATTGCCGCTACACACTTCGCAGCGACCGCCTTTGACGTTGAAAGAGAAGCGTCCGGGCTTGTAGCCGCGCATTTTCGATTCGGGAAGTTCCACAAAAAGCGTGCGAATGTCCGAAAAAAGCCCCGTGTAAGTGGCAGGATTGGAGCGTGGCGTGCGTCCGATGGGCGACTGGTCAACGGAAACGACTTTATCAATAGTGTCCAGCCCCTCCGCCGACTCGTAGGGCAGCGGGTCTTGAATGGACTTGTAGAATTTCTGGCTGAGCAGCGGCTGCAAAGTCTCGTTGATGAGCGTCGATTTACCGCTTCCCGACACGCCTGTGACGCACACAAACATCCCCAGAGGCAGCCGGAGCGTTACATTTTTCAGATTATTGCCGGTCGCACCCTTAATCACTATTTTTTTGCCGTTGCCTTTGCGCCGTTTTTCGGGCACGGGAATGGATTGTGCGCCGGTGATGTAATCCGCCGTCAGCGTTTTGGCGTTCAACATCTCGGCAGGCGTGCCTGCAAAGACGATTTCGCCGCCCAAGCGACCGGCGCGCGGACCCAAATCGACCACATAATCGGCTTCGAGCATCATTTCCTTGTCGTGCTCCACCACAATCACCGAATTGCCCGTGTCGCGCAACTGTTTGAGGGACGTAATCAGCCGCTCATTGTCGCGCTGGTGCAAGCCAATGCTCGGCTCATCAAGAATATAGAGCACATTCACGAGTTGCGAGCCAATCTGCGTTGCCAACCGGATGCGCTGACTTTCGCCGCCCGAAAGCGAGGTAGAACCCCTGCTGAGCGACAAATAATCCAGCCCCACATCCAGCAAAAAGCGAATGCGCGTGCGAATTTCCTTCAAAATTTCAGTCGCAATTTGTTTTTGTTGCTTGTTGAGGCGCGTTTCCAAGCCGTCCAACCACGATGAGAGTTCCACAATATCCATCGCGGCGAGTTCGGCGATATTTTTTCCGTCG
>BBRT01000015.1 GCA_001417715.1 Candidatus Symbiothrix dinenymphae | reverse complement strand
CCAAAACTCTTAAACTCTGCAAACTAAAAGCGCATAACTGCTCGTGTGAATGCTTATTTGCCCTTTCCGGCTCTAGTAATACCTGTTCATCAAATAAGCACGAAACAATTTACACCGGAGCGTAATTTCGCTAACTTATTCTCAATGAAATTTACTAGATTTCGAAAGGGTGAGAATAAGAGCCAAAGCCCTGTTTATCAATATTTTATAATTCTAACTTTTCATTTTATGTTGTTTTATTTCTTTGTTCAACGCGGCAAAGGTACGCATTATTTTTGAATTGTGGATAATATTTTGGTAAAAAATAGTGCATAATTTCATAATTATATTTTTTTTATTTACCTTTGCACCCAAAATATAAACATTAAAAAAATAAGAAAATTATGTTAGGAATGATTTTATTACAGGCAGCAGAAGTAGCAGGATTGGCGAAGGGCGGAGCTGCGTTGGGTGCAGGATTAGCAGTAATCGGTGCAGGTTTGGGGATTGGAAAAATCGGTGCGGCGGCGATGGAAGGCATAGCCCGCCAGCCGGAGTCGACGAATGACATTCGTATGAACATGATAATCATCGCAGCCCTCGTAGAAGTCTGCGCCCTGTTCGCAATCGTAGTCTGTGGATTTTTATTATAGTTATTAGAGTGTAGAGTTTAGAGTGTAGTTAAATCTAAACTCTACACTCTAAACTAAACTCTAATAACTAAACTCTAAACTCTAAAAGAAATGGATTTACTAACGCCGGATTCAGGTTTACTTTTTTGGATGTTGCTGTCTTTCGGTATTGTGTTTTTGGCTAAATTTGGCTGGCCTGTCATTGTTAATATGGTGGACGAGCGGAAGGCTTATATCGACCAGTCGCTGGACGAGGCACGGCAGGCACACGAACGGCTTTTGGGGATTCAGGACGAGCAATCGCGCCTGTTGAAAGAGACGCGTGAGGAGCAGCAACGCCTGTTAAAAGATGCCAACGAAACGAAAACGAAAATCATCAACGAAGCCAAAGAGCGTGCTGATGTGGAGGCCAGTCGTATTCACATTGAAAATCAGCAGTTGATTCAGAAGGAAAAGGAAGTGGCGATGCGTGAAATTCGCAGTCAGGTTGCCGTCCTCAGTTTGAATATTGCAGAGAAAGTGTTACGCAAAAACCTCGACAACCAACCGGCACAAGAGGATTTGGTGAGTAAATTGATTGCCGAAGTAGAAAACAGCTAAGATGGATCAAGGTATCATTTCAACACGCTATGCGCGAGCGATTTACAAATACGCTGCCGAGAAAAAGGACGAAACGGCTTTGTATGACGCGATGCAACTCCTGAAGCAAAGTTTCAGAGAGCAACCTGCTTTGCGTCAGGTATTGAGCGACCCCACAGTGTCCGGCGAGGACAAAATCAAAGTGCTCGTCACGGCAGGCGGTATCAAAGGCGAGGCTTCGCAACGGGCGATTGGCGTGGTGATAGAAAACGAGCGAGCAGGCTTTATGGAGTCCATCGCACGGATGTATGTGGAAGAATATCGCCGTCAGAAAGGCATCCAGGTGGTGCATTTGACCACAGTTGATTCCAATTGCGACAAGATGAAAGCGGCATTGTTGGGTGTGATTGAGAAAGAAACGCCCATGCACATTGAGTTTCACACACATGTGGATGCCGATTTGCTTGGCGGATTTGTCCTTGAGATACAAGATAAGCGATTAGATGCAAGTGTAAAAGAACAATTAAGAAGATTAAGTTATGAGTTCTAATATCAAAGCGAGTGAAGTTTCAGAAGTTCTGAAAATGCAGTTAGAAGGCATCGACACCCGTGTCAAGTTTGAAGAAGTGGGTACGGTGCTGCAAGTGAGCGATGGCGTGGTGCGAATTTTCGGACTTTCCAACGCCGAAGCGGGTGAGTTGCTGGAGTTCGACAACGGCGATATGGCCGGTGTGATGAACCTCGAAGAAGACAATGTGGGTGCGGTGCTTTTCGGACCAACGGACAACGTGCGGGAAGGTGCGAACGTCAAACGCACCAAGCGCATCGCCTCCATTCCGGTGGGCGAAGGCATTGTGGGGCGTGTGGTTAATCCGTTGGGGCAACCGGTGGATGGCTTGGGACCCATTTCGGGTGAGTTGCTGGTGATGCCTCTGGAACGCAAGGCTCCGGGTGTGATTTTCCGCCAACCGGTGACAGAGCCGCTGCAAACGGGATTGATAGCCATTGATGCCATGATTCCGATTGGTCGCGGGCAACGCGAGTTGATTATTGGTGACCGTCAGACGGGCAAAACGGCTGTCGGCATCGACACAATCATCAATCAGCGAAAGAATTACGAAGCAGGCGAACCGGTTTATTGCATCTATGTGGCAACCGGACAAAAGGGTTCGACCGTTGCCAATATTGTGAACACGTTGAAGGAATATGGCGCGATGGATTACACTACGGTGGTGATGGCGACCGCGTCAGACCCTGCTGCCATGCAGTTTTACGCGCCTTTTGCGGGTGCGGCGATTGGCGAATATTTTCGCGACACGGGTCGCCACGCGCTGGTGGTTTACGACGATTTGTCGAAACAGGCGGTGGCGTATCGCGAGGTGTCGCTGATTTTGCGCCGTCCTTCCGGTCGTGAAGCCTATCCGGGGGATATTTTCTATCTCCATTCGCGTTTGCTTGAGCGTGCGGCAAAAATCATCAACAACGACAGCGTGGCGGCTCAGATGAACGATTTGCCGGACAATTTGAAAGATAGAGTCAAGGGCGGCGGCTCACTCACAGCCCTCCCCATCATCGAAACGCAAGCCGGTGATATTTCGGCATACATCCCGACGAACGTGATTTCCATCACCGACGGGCAGATTTTCTTGGAAACGGGGCTGTTCAACGCGGGCATTCGCCCCGCCATCAACGTAGGTATTTCCGTATCGCGCGTGGGTGGAAATGCTCAAATCAAGGCGATGAAAAAGGTGGCAGGCACGCTGAAAACCGACCAGGCACAGTACCGCGAGTTGGAAGCCTTCACCAAATTTGGCAGCGACATGGATGCCGTCACACGCGCCACATTGGACAAAGGACGCAAAAACGGCGAGTTGCTGATTCAGCCGCAATACGCCCCAATGCCGGTAGAAGAAGAAATCGCCATCATCTACGCCGGCACCAAAGGCTTGCTCGCCACCGTCCCCGTGAACAAAGTGCGCGATTTTGAAGCCGCCTACATAGAAGACCTGCGCCTCAACCACCAGGAAGTGCTCGCAGAATTGCGAAAAGGCGTGTTGAGCGCAGAGGTGGAAGCGCAGTTGAAGCAGGTCGCGGAGAATATTGCAAAGGGGTTTTAGAAATTGACCGGAAATACAAGTTACAGGGGCAACCTTAAAAATAGACTATAAGGTTGTTAATGTTTTTATCTAAATTTTTTGTTTATCTTTGTACCCTAAATTTACAAAAGATGGAAGCAAAGAAATACAAGCGACTGCCTTATGGCAATTCGGATTTTAAGAGTATAAGGACTGAGAATTATGCTTATGTGGATAAAACTCGGTTCATTGAGATGTTGGAAGAGGAGAGCAACAAAAATCAGTTTTTCATCCGCCCGCGCAAATTCGGCAAGAGCCTGTTTTTCATGACATTGTCGTATTATTACGACCTCAATGAGGCGGAAAATTTCGACAAGTTGTTTGGCGACCTTTATATCGGCAAACATCCTACGCCCGAAAGAAACACGTATGCAGTCATGCGGTTCGATTTTTCAGGCTTGGATACTTCCAGTGAAAAAGGATTTGTGGACAGCTTTTCGAGCAATGTGCAAAGTACGATTCGAAATTTTTTTCGCCTCTATGCACCCGTTTTCCTCGAAGCGAATAAGTACGTTGAGCAGATTGATGAAGAAAAACCGGGAATCAAGTCATTAGAGAAGGTTTTTAGTGCAGCAGAACAAAGTAAAGTGAAACTCTTTTTTATCATTGATGAATACGACCATTTCGCCAACGACCTCATTGCCATGGGCAATATGCTGGGGACTGATATCTATAAAACAATGATTGCCGCCAATGGAATAGTGCGTGATTTTTATGAAAAGATAAAGAATGCCGCCAAATCGTCCATCGTGAACCGCACATTTATTACAGGTATCTCGCCGGTGATGCTCGACGACCTCACCAGCGGCTACAACATTGCTACAATCCTCACACTCAACCCCAAGTATAATGAAATGATGGGCTTCACGCAGGAAGAGGTGGAATGGCTGATGCGGGAAACAGGCGTTGACGAAACTTGCATCAATGTGGATATACAGGCATACTATAATGGTTATTTGTTTCATAAAAAACGGGGTGCATCGGGTGTATAATCCCGCCATGATGCTTTATTTTTTCAGTCAAATCATCGAATTTGGAAAACCACCGGAATACATCATAGACCTGAATTTGCGAACGGATTACGGA
>BBRT01000014.1 GCA_001417715.1 Candidatus Symbiothrix dinenymphae | reverse complement strand
ACTGATACAGAGCAAGATAAATAGCCGACCCAGAGAAAAACTCGGCTTTAAATCTCCAACTGAAGTTTTTTATCTATCTTTGTAGAAATTTTGTCGCACTTAGAAGTTGAATCTGCGGTGAAAAAAAGATTTAGCCATATTTGGCTAATTGAAATCTTTTGCTTACTTTTGTCCCCGATAATGATAAATTTTTAAATTTTATTGCGATGAATAAGATAAATCGACGTAAGTTTTTGAGTCTTTCCGCTTTGGCGGGTGTGGGCACTATGGTGGCACCACAAGTGGCGATGTCTGCTGTGAAGAAAAGTAGCGGCAAAAAAGGTGCGGGAGCTATCATGACCCGCAAGTTGGGTAAGACGGGGTTGGAAATTCCTGTTTTGAGTATGGGTGTGATGCGTGCGGACAATCCGGCTGTGGTGCGGGCGGCTCTCAATGCCGGATTAACCCATTTTGATACCGCGCACGGCTATCAGAACGGCAAAAGTGAGGAGATGCTTGGCGAATTTTTCAAGAAAATCGACCGCAGCACGTTCACCATTGCCACCAAAGGGAAGGCAAACCTCAAATCGGACAATTTTGAAACCGAATATGAGGAACTGCTCAACACGAGCCTTCGCCGCTTGAAGATGGATTATGTTGACATTTTTTATGCCCATGCGCTTGGTCATGCAAATTATGACGAAGTAAGCGACCCTCGTCTGCTCGCCATGCTAAAGAAATTTAAGGCGGAGGGCAAAATTCGCCACATCGGTTTTTCGACCCATGCCAATAAGCCGGAGCAGATTGATGCCGCTATCAAAACCGGCATTTATGAGGTGATATTGCTCAGCTACAACTTCAAACTGGGTATTTTGCCCGAATTGGATGCAGCCATTCAGCGCGGTGTGGATGCCGGAATTGGTTTTGTAGCTATGAAAACGATGGTCGGAGGTGTGGAAGATGCCGCCGGTGGCAAAAAAGTGGATGGTGCCGCCTGCTTGCGCTGGGTGTGGCAAAACCCGAATATCACCACGGCGATTCCGGGCTTCACCAGTTTCGACTTGTTGGACAACTGTTTATTAGCTGCTCGTTCACCGGAATTGCAACAGGCTGATAAGCAATATCTTGCAAGCATTCAAAACAATGACTTGCTCTATTGCCAAAATTGCGAAAAATGTGTGAAGGATTGCAGCAAGCATTTGGCGGCTATCCCAACGATTATGCGGGCATATATGTACAACTTCGGCTACAAAAACCCGTCACTGTCGAAAGAAACACTGCTGGAATGGGCGGTGACAGGCGATGAATGCTCCGGCTGCACAAAATGCACCGTGCAGTGTCCGTCAGGGTTCAATGTGGCAGACAAAATCGCCGCAATCACCCCGATAGTGAATGTTCCATCACATTTTTTAGCATAGATGAACAAGCATAAAACGGTCTTATTGGCGTTGCTTTGCGTGTCGGGACATGCTTTTGCACAGACGCCCGATGATTTACATGCCGCTCTGCCGGTCATTGACGGTTGGACTATTTCCCCTGATTTTGAGGTGTTTAACCGCGATAATTTGTATGAGCGCATCAATGGTGCCGCGCCGTTGTTTTTGGAAAATAATTTTCAGGAGATGACGAGCATGGTTTACACGCAGGGCAGTGATGAGATTACGATTCAGGCCTATCGCCACACCACGCCCGAAGATGCCTTTGGGATGTATGCCTCCGAGCGTTCTTCGGAGATGGCATTCTATCCGGGCATTGGCGGCGAGGCGCAGGGCGATGGTTACGGCTTGTTTTTCTTTGCGGGTTGCGTTTATGTGAAAATGTCGGTCAGCAACGATGGAACGGATATTACGGATATGTTTAAGGTGATTGCCAAGGAGTTGGCGGACGGTATTGCTGCCGAAGCCGATTATCCCGCAATTTTTCAACTGTTTCCCAAAGACGGTTTGGTGCCCTACAGTCAGTCGTATGTGACGCAGAACTATATTGGGCACGAATTTTTGAAGCCGGTTTACACAGCCGATTACACTTTGCCGGACGATGAGTTGCAACTCTTTGTCGTTGACGGCGGCACCACGAAGGGCGCACAGAAAATTCTGAACGATTATCTTACCTTCACAAAACAAACGGAGGATGCCGTTTCTGAGGGTGATAATCTGTTCGTCACCGACCGCTACAATGGCGATATTCCCATTGTGTGGAGGGGGCAATACCTGATTGGTGCGTTTCACGATGATGGGGCTGATTTTTTGGACGACATCTACGATTTTTTGAGTCTCTTCAATGCAGATGATGTGGTCGAATAATAATGTATATTAAAATTGGATAAAATAATGAGAATTAACAACATCAATCTACTGGATTCGCCATCGCTGATTTTGGTGGAGGAAACGATGCTCCGCAACATTCGCTCGATGAAAGCACTTGTTAACGGGGATACTTCAGATTTGCGCCCGCATGTGAAGGCAAATAAGACGACCGAAGTGTGTCAGGCAATGATGAAAGAGGGCATCACCAAGTTTAAGTGCGACACGATTGCCGAGGCGGAAATGCTGGTGCATGCGGGTGCAAGGGACATTTTGCTGGCTTGTCAACCGGTTGGCCCGAAGATTGGGCGGCTGTTGAGTTTGGTGAAAGCGTTTCCCGGTTGCCGTTTTGCCTGTTTGGTGGATAGCATTGCGGGTGCAGAGGCTCTAAACGCCGGTTTTGCAAGTGCTAAATTGGAGTTAAATCTCTATATTGATGTCAATGTGGGAATGAATTGGGTGGGTATTTCGCCGTCAAAAGCAGGGGAGTTGGCTAAGGCGATTTTGTCGCTGAAGAATTTGCATTTGGTTGGCGTGAACGGCTATGACGGGCATATTATTGATAAGAATATGAGCGCGCGTACCAAAGCAGCAGATAAATCGTTCGACGCATTGGACAGGGCGTATGAAGCCGCCAGAACTTGGGCGGACTATCCGCTGGTGCGAATAATGGGCGGCACAGTCACTTTTCCAATTCATCTGACACGCAAAAATGTGGAATGCTCTCCCGGCACATTTCTTTTTTGGGATTGGGGCAACAAGCGACTTTCCCCTAATTTGCCGTTTGAATATGCCGCATTTCTTGTTTCGCGCGTGATTTCTGTTGTGGATAAAAAGCATATATGCGTGGATTTAGGCTACAAATCGGTGTCAAGTTATATGCCGATGCCGCGCGTGCATTTTCTCAATCTGCCTGACGCAAAGCACATTGCGCACAGTGGCGAACATCTGCTGCTGGAAGTCGCCGACAGCAGCAAATATCCATTGGGAACAGTCTTCTACGGAGTGCCGGAAGACATTGCCGCCACAATAGCGCTGTACGACAAACTATATGTGGTGCGCAACAGCGAAATAGCAACATCCTGGAAAATCATCGCAAGGAATAGGGAGATTTAGAAAAGTTGCAAAAATCACCGATAGCTTTACCGGGATTTTGTAACACGCCGTCAATATCCAGAAAGACAGCTTTGTTTGGCATACTTGTTCGCGAAATCCGGCATTGGGATACAACTCTTTTCCCTCATATCAGCACATTTTGAACAACAGAGGCATCACAACCATGAAACCCCAAAGTTAAACCCGGATGAGTAGAATACATATATGTGGATAATTAATTAGCAACCTGAAGCAAAGCCAAATGCTTATATGGCTCGGCAAACTTTCCATCTTGACTAAAAATACCGGCTTCAATAAGAAATTGTTTTCTCAATTCCGGATTCACTTTTGCTCTTTGAATAAAATCCTCCATATACTGAAGAAGTTCTTCTCTCTCTTTATCTGTCATAACTTTCAATATCAAATTATTTGACTATCCGCAATCATACCACTAAATAGCGTTCCCTGCAAGCAATTTCTGATTTTGTCCTGCAGGGCAAAAACTACGCGTCATAACTCATAACTCTACCTATTATCTTTTGTTGAAAACAAAATTTAATCCCTGCGCTGTGTAGTTTGCAAACTCCTTGTCGGAAGAGATGAGCGCGATTTTTTCGGTCATAGCTTGCGCGATAATCGCGTGGTCGTTCATATCTTTGTGCCCTTCCACAATCTCTAATTTGGTATACTTGGCAAAATGATATTCATTGAAGAAGACAATCTCATATCTCAAATCTTTAATTGCATCTAACATAGCTGCTTCCGATTTGAAACGGAGATTTTTCATTTTCCCTATTTTATACAATAATATCAATTCTTGAACAGCTATTGAACTAACAAAAATTGTATTGGCACAATCAAATAGAATATCAGCCACTTTTGAACTCAAGTCATCTCTGGTGTTAGATAAAGCAAAAATTAGCACATTGGTATCAAAACACAATATCCGATTTTGGAATATAAAAAATTATTGCTACCTTTGCGCCCGTCAAAGCAATATTGCTGCGACTTTAATTAAATGGAAATGAAAAAGGTAGTGTTATTAGT